>MPOY01000069.1 GCA_001896715.1 Methanoculleus sp. EBM-46 | reverse complement strand
TGGCGGGAGCCGGAACGCTATACGCCCGCTCAAGGATGAAGCGCCTGCATAGACGCCGATCGTCAGATCGCGGTCGCTCACGAGGGCGATATCCCCCCCGTTGTCGATGAGGGCGAACGATGCGCCGGCCTCGACCATCGCCTCCACTCCCGCCCGGGCGATGGCGCCGGCCACGGCCGCCATGGGACCGACGCCGGCCTCCCCGGCGGCCCGCACCATCCGGGCGACGGTTCTCTCCGGATCCTTCGGCACATACGGCTCGAACGTCGCCGCAAAATAGGGGTCGAGGGCGATCTGCCGCTCGACCTCGTGCCGGGCGGCGAGCATGCCGGCCTTTGCCGCCGCGACGTGCCGGGGTTCGTCGGCGAGGATCGTCGCGATCGTCTGCCGGAACTCGAAGTGCTCCCGGATCATCCCTGGAGCGAGAGGGCCGAGTGGGGGCACGCCCGGATGCACTTGCCGCAGAGGACGCACCGCGCGGCGCTCACCCGGAGACGCCATTCGTCGTCGAAGGAGAAGACCTCCTGGGGGCAGATGCTGATGCAGGCGCCGCAGTCGACACACTCCGCCTCGTCGAGGGTGACGGCATCCTCCATCACCCGGACCGCGACCCCCATCTCCTCGAGGCACCGCCGGACGAGGTCCGCATCCGCATCGGGGATATCGATCAGCACCTCGCCGGCCGTCGAGTCGATGTTTGCCTTCTCGACGTTGACGAGGATGCCGGTCTCTTTCACTATCCGGGCGATCACCGGTTTCCTCCCGGGGTCGCTCTGCCCCCGCCGCGAGTACGTCAGCAGGAGTTTCATCGCCGTCGCCTCCCGCCGAAGAGTTTGCCGAGATCGATCGCCGAGAGGATGCCGACCACCCGGTTCGTCGCGTCCACCACCGGGAGGGCGCTTATGTTGTTCTGCTCCAGTTTCCGGGCGGCGATATCCACCGGCTCATCGGGGGTCGTCTTGATCACCTGCCGGGTCATGATGTCTTTGACCTGCCGCAGCCGCCCGTCGGTCACGACCGCCTTCGAGACGTCGTAGGTGGTGATGATCCCGACGAGCGTGCCGTCGCCGGCGAGGACCGGGAGGTGGTTCGTCTCGCCCCGGAGGAGCCGTTTTGCCGCCGCCCGGATATCTTCGTCCTCCGCGACGCTGATCACCTGGCGGTTCATGATGTCGCGGACGCGGGGGGTGATGGCCGTCTCCCGCATGGGTTTTGCGCGTTTTGCCGGGTCGAGCCGCCGGACGGGGAGGGAGAGTTCCATCTTTCCCTGCTCGACCCAGGTTTTGAGCTCCCGCGCCACCTCCCGTGCCCGCCGGTAACTGGAGAGCGACGACGTCCTGACCGCCTCCCCGCCGATATCGATAGAACCGCTCCTGAGGTCGGCGTAACTGACCTTCGCCATCGAGGGGCGGTCCCGCCGGGGGGTGCCGTAGTCGATGACGTCGGTCAGGATATCCTCGTCCCGCACCGCGGTGCTCCGGACGATGCCGGTGTCGAGCACCGGTATGGGGACGCCGACGCCGACGTAGATCGTCACGCCGTAGCCGGGCATCACCGCCGCCCGCAGGAACTCCTGGCGCATCCGTTTCATGTCCCCGGTCACCATCAGCGTCCCGAATCCGCCGCCCGAAGAGTGCTGGGTGCCTTCGCCGACGACCATCCCCTCCGCTCCGGCAAGGAATATCGGGACGCCGCTCCCGATGACCCGGAAGTTGGGGTCGTTTGCAAGCGGCGAGAGGGTCCCGGCGCCGGAGTAGGAGACGTTGCCGCACCGCGGGAGAAGGGTGCCCATGTAGGTGGAGAGCGTCCGGTCGGTGGTGTTCGTCGCCGCGTTGTAGCGCTGGTAGGAGTTTCGCGGGTTGAGCATGATCGCCTGGTTCATGTCCTCGAGGAGGAGGTCCGTCGTGATGCTCCGGCGCGGGTAGCAGTCGGTCCCGTGGGATGTCGCCCGCAGTTCGACGGTGCCCCCGGCAACGAGTTCTTCGAGGACGTGGGCGCCGCCGTAGACCCGGTCCTGGGTGTCGGCCTCCTGGGTCGCGCCGAGATAGGCGTCGACCGCCGCTATACCGGCGTAGGCCTCCACGTCGTTGAGCCAGACGCGCTCCATCCTGATGGGGGGGTCGGCGTGCCCGAAGTTGAAGAACGCGCCGGAGGAGCACATTGCCCCGAACGTCCCGGTCGTGACGACGTCGACCTCCTCCAGTGCCCCTTCCTCTCCGAGTGCGTCGACAATGGCCGGCATCTCTTCGGCGGTAACAACTCGTGCACTACCGTCGCGTATCCGGGCATTGATGAGGTCAAGGGACTTTTCCATGAAACGTATATCTATTCTGGAATATTTATAGGTGTTGACTATTACTTTCGGTAATACGGTGCTCCGGCACGGGGATAGCCGGCTCCGGTTTCCTTCACGGTCCCGGGAGGGACGCACCTCGCGCCTGGATAATAAAAAAAGAGAGTGTTTTAGTTCTGTTTTCGCCGGGCTCCGAGGAGTCCGAGGGCGGCGAGCGCACCGATCGCGGCAAAGGGCGCCACGCCCGCCTTCGCCGTCGGGGCCGACACCGGCGAGAGGGATGCCGAGGCCGATGCGATGCTCCCGGCGCCGACCTGGACGCTGGTCGACCAGTCGTTGTAGCCGTTGAGCGCCACCATGACCGTATGGGTGCCGGCGGATATGCCGTCGACGGTCAGCGGGGTGATGCCCCTGTAGGCGTTATCGATGTAGATCTCGGCGCCCGATGGAGAGGAGGCGACCGCGATGGAGCCGGTCGCGCCCATCGAGGCGGGCTGGAGGGCCGCGCTGATGTAACTCGTCGTCGCTCCCCCGACGTCGACCGATGTGGTGTAGTCGTGGTACCCGGACATGGCGACCCTCACGGTATGGGTCCCGACACGGACGTTCGATATCGTGAACGGTCCCGTCGATGTCGTCTTCCCCTGGTGGACGCCGTCGAGATAGACGTCCGCGCCCGTCGGAGAGGAGGCGACGTCGATGCGCCCGGTGGTCTCGGAGGGGATGGCGACCATATGAGCGTCGACGTACCGGGTCACGCCGGATGCGACGGAGACGGTCGTCCTCCAGTCATAGTAGCCGGAGAGGTCGAGCTCGACGTTGTGGTTGTTCGCCGCGACGTTGTTGAGCGTCAGGGGGGTGCGGCCCTTGTAGACCCCGTCCATGTAGACGTAGGCGCCCGAGGGGCTTGAGGTGATGCTGACCGACCCGTACTGCTGGATGGGCGTCAGGGTGAACTGGACGTTCGACTGCTTTCCCGACTGGACCGTGACCCTGGACCAGTCGGACTGGTAGCCCGAGAGGTCGGCCTCGACGTTGTAGGTGCCGGGGGTGAGGTCCCTGATCGTGAGCGGCGCAACGCCCCGGTAGTTGCCGTTTAAGTAGATCGCCGCACCGGAGGGGCTCGACGAGACGTAGATCGAGCCGTAGGTCTCGGCCGGCTGCAGGGTTGCGTAGACCTCCGCGGTATCGCCCATGATGGGGGCTTTCGGCAGGCTGGCGGTGTAGGTCCGATAATCGCTCCTCTCAACCCGGATGGTGCTGTAGGGCGTTCCGGTGGTGTAGACCGCGACGTAAAGTTCGCCTCCGGATATGGTGCCTTTGTACTCTCCGTCAAAGTAGACGGAGGCGCCGTCGACGTTGCAGTGGATGCGATACCAGCCCTGGTCTCCTCCGATCTCTGCGGATACGGCAGAGATGCCGATGCAGAGGAGAAGAAGCGTTATTCCGACAACAAGAGTCTTTGACATAATCGGTTCTCCGATAAACAATGAGTGGTAGGTCGGTTTAGTCACGGATAATTATTTCTATACGATATA
>MPOY01000249.1 GCA_001896715.1 Methanoculleus sp. EBM-46 | reverse complement strand
TGCGGTTCTCTTCGACTTCGTCGGGCTGTCGCAGTACCTCGAAGAAAGGCCTGGCTCTCGCGTGGATGTCGTGCCGGCAGCGGCACTCCGCCGGCCCGAGATCCGCGGACATGTCGTCCGGGATCTCCTCTTCGCGTGAGAGCATCTACTTCCCGGGTTCTGCCGATGCAAGCGATCGACATTCTGCTAACCGTTACTTAGAACGACTCAGGCGCTCGCCCTCTACGGATGATCGAGATTTGAAGCTCGACGGATCCTTCACTCATTATTCCTGGTTGATGTGTCAAGAGTGAGCAGAATTGCCTGAACTCTCGGTTCAATAACCGGGATCTCGGTCTTGAGAATAGCCCAGACGATCCTCCAGTCGACCTCAAAATATGCGTGAATCAGTTTGTCCCGCGAGCCGGCCATCAACCGCCAGGGAATCTCCGGATGCTGTTCTTTCTGGTGCTCGGAGATGTTCTTCGTAGCCTCTCCGATGATCTCAATCGCCCGGACGATCGCGTGTTGCCGCACCGGGTCGCGAAGCAGGTCCTCGTATGTCAGGTCTCTACCTATCTCGCGGAGAAGCATGATCTCATCAAGGATATGACGGAGGAAGAGTTCATCACGCATCACACCAGATCACCTCCTGTTCAACATAGGGCCGGAGGTATCGGCTGAGCCCCTGATCTGTGACGAGGTCCACCCGACGCCCGAAGAGATCCTCCAGGTAGAACGCGAGTTCCATGAAGTTCCGAAACGTCGTCTGCCCCGGTGCAAACTCGACCAGCACATCCACGTCGCTCTCCGGCCGGTCATCGCCGCGGGCGGTCGACCCGAAGATGCCGATCTTCGCGACACCGAACCGCTCCCGGAGCAGCGGGAGCACTTCTTCGAGCTGAACGACGAAATTGCTCTTTTTCCCGTGTTGCGCCTGAGCCGCCATTTGGGTTCTGCTCGCCTCCCGATCGTACCTGGGGGGGAGGAGATGATGAAGATTGCCCCTCACAGGGCAGGGGGTGAGCACTGATGCTCACCCTTCCGCTCCTTCTCCTCGATCGGTTCGCTCAACAGTTTCCGCACGAGTTCAGGGTTATCGAGCACATCCTCCCCGTCGCCAGTGAACGACCGGCCGCCGGCGGAGCAATAGTTCCGCACGCGGGGCGTTGATTACAGCCGGGACACTGCACCGGTTCGAGGCATCGCACCTCCGCTTCTTCCTGCCGGATGATGTCGTACTTGGCTGAGGACCTCCTTATCGATGTCCTGGCCGATGAGGTGAGCGAAAGGCCGGCGAACATATCGGTGTTGAGGTTCCCCCACATCATCAACTTGATGACCGACCCTTTCATCCTCTGGTCGATGAGGTTATTGAAGACCCTGATCGCCCTGACCGGGACGGCTCTTCGTCATCATCGGAGGACAGCATCCCGCCGCCTGTGCTCGCCACTGTCAACGCCAACTCCCGGAAAAGCGGTCTGAAGAGCGCAGGATACCGGTGCAGCGTCAAAAGCTGTGACAATCCGCCGGAGCGGGGGGACCAGAACCGCGAGTGGCCACTCTGCAGCCACCACTACAATTGCCTGAAACAGAAGGCGGCCGGGACAATGCAGGGATAGCGGGCGCACAGTGGATGTTTTCAAGGGAGACCCGCCCCGGGCCACCGGGAGTCCAGCGGGGACCTCCGATCCGGGTGCGAAGGCGACAAAGATGACGAGTGCGACATGCCCCGGCGCCGGGGTGTTAGGTGCCCGACCCAGGCAGATAGCGGGATACTCTGATCCCTAACAGAGCCCATATCGGTGCGTATTCCGATGCTGGCACCGGGAAAGCGGCCCGATCCTACAGAAAAAAGGGTTCTCAGCGAGACTTACAACCCGAACCATCAGAACGCCCGGGGAGGTTACACTCAGTATCCGAACCGGCGACCGTAGCCGGTATGATCCAGCCACTCGATGATGACCGCGTTTACATCGCCATCGCGGATTACGGTATACACGAGCCGCCACGAGCGGGTGAGATTATACTTCCAGAGATTCTTCAGCGGCCCGTGTTTCTTGTTGTAGTCTTTCGGGATCAGCTTCTTCGGCACCTGAACCCCGCAGAAGGCATCTGCCGCGATTCTGCCGAGAGCCCGGACCAGCAGTTCGGCTAACCGACGATCCTCGGGATCCTGGGAGGCCTGAAGAGCCAGGAAAGCCTCCCGCACCTGTTCGTCTGCAAAATAGATTCGACACTTCATCGAAACCGCAGATCTTCGCGCATTGCATACTTCCGGACCATATCTGGGTCGTGAATCCAGCAGATCGTCCCCCGTGAGTCGCTTGCTATCTTCCCTGACTCCAGGAGATACTCGATGATCGTCTTGAATGTCTGGTACATCATTTTCTTCGGCAGGTTCTCCCACAAGGCCCGCCGTTTGTATTCGCCGCTGTGCTCCTGAATGAACTCTTCGACCATCCGGATCGTGTCGAGCTGGGGGCTGTGTGTGCTCTGGTTACGCGCTGCCATGAGTGATTTTTAGTTGTATAAGTTAATATAACCATAACCCTCCGGCAAAATTTCTGAGAGGTCGCATGGCGCTGTGGCAGAAAGGATCCACGGGTGTGACGGTAGGAGCCACCGCTCCGATGTAACCAGTCAGGCGCAGGGAACCTGCAGAATAATCCTTTTATGCGTAGAAATTGAGCAGGGTCGTGAGAGCATAATCTCGAAGGGTAAGTGTTCTTTTGGAGAAAAGATTTAAAATCCTCAGCTAAAGTGCTGCGGGTG
>MPOY01000522.1 GCA_001896715.1 Methanoculleus sp. EBM-46 | reverse complement strand
GATCTTACGGTTCTCCCGCTCCCAGAGGATCGTAACGCCGTACAGGGCCCAGGCTATGACGCTCAGGGCCAGCATGAACCGGACAATCCAGCCGAACATACCTCTCAGGAAGAAATACGCCATAAGGGTGACGAGAATAACGGCGGCCGCCGGTACGCTCAGGCGCCGGACGATGCGCTGCCTTCCGGTCATGTTGGCCTCGATGAACTCACCGGCGGCGACCCGCGCGTACTGCCTCCGGTAGGTGAGCAGGAAGCCGATGACCGTTCCCACCCCGATGGCAAGACCCGTCCATACGGTCGGGTACCCCGGAGCATCCTCGATCAGGAGAATGGCTGCCGCTGCCGCCGCCGAGAAGGCTACCGCTAGAACCAGCGCCTGGTTGTGGTAGCGGCTCCACCACCCGGACCCGGCTCGGGGGAACCCGTCCTGCCCGCCCGGTGCCGCGGTCATGTCCGGCCGCATCGGCAGGTCCGCCCGCATCGCCCCCTGCATGGGGCACCAGCCCAGGTAGGCTCGTATCGTCTCCACGAGAGACATCATACGATCTCCCGGAGTTTCGCGAAGAGTTCGTCGGCCATACGGGTCGGGTCGGCGGTCTTTTTCAGCGCGATCCCCGGTTCGCCCGCGTAATCCCGGAGGAGCTCGATGCACCGGGCGTACCGGGGGCATGCGCCGCAGTCGCCCTCGTGCTCGTACCGGACCTGCACCCCGTGGTTTGCCGATACGAAGACGATAGCGGCGGCATCGAAGGGGACGGGATGCCCGAAGAGGACCCCTTTCCCCGCGTTCAGGCGTTCAACGTCGATCTGGTTTGCGTGCGCCACCTCTGGAAGCGTCTCCTCGACCTTCCTGCCCATGGCAAGCAGCGCCTTCGAGATCGCCTGGCGGGATATGCCGAAGCGGTCTGCGATACCGACGTTCGGGAGACCGGTGCGACGGAGGCGCCAGAACGTAAATTGCCTGTCGCCCAGAGGAAGAGACATATGTCAACACTCATTGGTTGACGCTATATAGTTTACGGTTTGTTCCTCTCCGAATCCCTCTCGCTGGCCTGTCCGGGTGCCGGGCGGCCCGGAAGCGTTCCGGTGCAGGGCAACCGGCGGCGCCCCGCCCGTCCCCCCTCCTGTCGCCCGGGGAGTGCAGCGGCAATCACCGTGCTCCCATCTCCGGTGATCGCG
>MPOY01000092.1 GCA_001896715.1 Methanoculleus sp. EBM-46 | reverse complement strand
CCCGCGATGAGCGCGGAGCTCATCGATATCGCTCCCCTCGTCACGGGTCGGGGCAAACTCCTCATATCCCCGAGCGTCACGATGGAGCTCGCCACGGAAGAGCTCAACGATAACAGTCTTCTCTGGAGGACCTCCCTTGCCGACGGCCGGCAGGTGGAGACCATCTTCTTGCGCCTCCGCGGGGATGGTGTCAGGAACGTCTCGCTCATCACGGGAGCTACGCCCTACGGGGAGACGTTTGCACGGCTTGCCCCGGAGGCGGCCGCGAAGAACGGCATCCGGATAACCGGAGCGGCATCGCTCAGCGCATCCGATGACCTCTCGGAGATCGCAAGGCAGATCGTGAAGGAGGAGCCCGACATCGTCGTTGCCGCCGTCTACCCCGAGGAGGCGGTCGGGCTTGTAAACGTTCTTTCTCCCGACCGCCTCTTCTTCTCTGACGCCTGCCGCTCGTCTTACCTTATCGAGCACCTCGGCGAGCGGGCGGAGGGTATCCGGGGCACGTCGCTTGCCCCCGACCCTTCGACCGGCTACGCGATCGCCTACGAGGAGATCTTCGGCGAAGCACCGCCGGCCTTTGCCGCACAGACCTACGACGCCTTCCTCCTCGCCCTCTACACCGCGGCCCGGCAGGAGGCGGCCCCGGGCGAGTCGCTCGCGGCATCGATCCGCTGGGTCGTCACCGGCGACGGCACCGTCAAGGGCTGGGATCCGGAGGAGGCCGGCGAGGCCATGGCGCTGCTCCGGGCAGGCGCTCATCCGGCGGTCACCGGCGCATCGGGACCCCTCCGGTTCGGCGAGTACTCTTCCAGAGGGCCGCTCGCCGGCTACTACTCTATCTGGGCGATCGAGGGCGGGGCGTTCTCGGAGGGGAACCCGGTCCCGTCCGCGGCGATCGACCCGTACATTCCCGACCTCTCCTTTGCCGGCAGCGCCGGCGACCGCCCGGTCGTCTGGATGATCTACCCGCTTGAAAAGGGCGACCGGTCGTTTGCCGACTCGGCGTATCGCGGCCTCTTCCGCGCCCAGGAATCGTTCTCGTTCACGAAGAGAGAGTTCACCTACGCCGACCTTGCGCTCCTCGACGCCGTCTTCTCTCTACAAAACTTCACCGAGGAGCCCGACCTCGTCATCACCGAGGGGTTTGAGTTCACCGGAGCCGCCCGGGCGTGGGTCGCGGCGAACCCCGATATCCGGTTCGTCACCCTTGAGCAGGAGGACTACGGCCTCCCGAACGCCTGCGACGTCGTGATGGTCCCCTACGGGGCATCCTACCTCGCGGGCGTGCTGGCGGCGAATATCACCCGGACCGGGCATATCGGCGCGATCGCCGGGGCGCCGGTCGCCGTCATCGAGCCCTTCGTCAGGGGGTTCACCGGGGGGGCGGCGGCATACGATCCGTCCGTGAACGTCACGGTCCTCTACGTCGGCGAGAGTTTCGAGGGGTTCGGCATGCCGGAACGCGCGGGTGATCTCGCCCGGGACCTCCGCGCCGATGGCGTCGACGTCATCCTGATGGCTGCCGGCGCTTCGGGCACGGGGGTCGTGGATGCCGCCCGGGAGACCGGGGATATCTTTCTCATCGGCGTGGATACCGACCAGTCTTACGTCGCCCCGAACCTCGTCGTCGCGTCGGTGGTGAAGGGGATCGACACGATCGTCTACCACGCGGTGGCAAACGAGATCGCGGGCCGGTTCGCACCGGGGCAGGAGGTCTGGACGCTCGAGAACGGCGGCACCGGGCTTGTCCTATCCTCGCGGTTTGCGGAGCACACGTGGGTCGATACCGGCTGGCGGGACCGGGCGATCGCCGCGGAGAAGGAGTACCTGAAGGCGGTGGCGTGAGCCCCGGCCTACGGCACTCCGCTCATATTTGCGGTCGCCGTTCTGGCCCGACCGGACCCGGTGGGCGAAAACCCGATCCGGATCTGCCGATCTGATATGTCCGGACGTCGATATCTGCAGGCAGCACGGATGTGATCGATACGGCCTGGCAGGACCTTGCGATAACCGGAATCACGATACTCTTTGCAGTCATGCTCCTGCCGCAGCTCCGCGACGTGGTGTCGCGCGGCGTCGTGCTGAACTGCTTCTCGGCCTTCTTCACGAGCGTGCTCAGCTATACCCTGGCCATGGTATTCGCCACCCTCGGGCTCTGGATATCGGTCTTCGGCCAGGCGCTCGTCGCGTCCGTATGGCTGCTGCTCGCGTACTTCTCGCTCCGGAACGTGCAGGCCAGCATGTACCCGGATGAGGCGCTTACATCCGTCGCCCGGGACTTCTTTACGGTATGGCTGCAGGGCGTGGCCTTCGTCGTCTCGGGCGGCGTTACGGGGTTTTTCTCCCGGCTCCGCCGGGGCTGACCGCTCTGGAAGGTATAACCCTTCCCGCGGCGAGATGTGAGTATGGAGCATACCGCTTCCGGGGCGGATAGGAGCCCCGGTGCCGTAAGAAAGGGCCAGATTGACCTTATCGCGGAGATAGCCGCGTTCGCCGACGAGTACGGGGACATACTTGCCCGGTATCACCGCTACACGATGGACGACCTTTGCCGCATCGAGGGGGAGTGCCGCCGGCTGCAGGACGAGGCCCGCCGCAGGGAGACCTGGGGTATCGCCGACGAACTTGCCGGTCTTGAGTACCTCATCGATCGGGCGAAGGCAATGCGGGCAGCGCGGATGGCAGAGGAGGACTCCCGGGGGTGACACACACCCTCCGGCACGGGCATCAGGATCACGCTGCCGGCCCGCTCAGGCCTCTCCGTCACGGTTGTTAGACCCGTAATCGAGGCAGCAACTGCGACACCTGGAACGCTATCGTGACGAGCGGCGGGATATACGCTACAAAGATCCTGAGCGCCATCCTGGCATTGAACCTGTTGTAGTCGGAATACCGCTGCAGCAACCGTTCCCGCTCATCGCTGAGGGCCTCGACGACCAGTTTCAGGCTGCCGACCTCGTCTCCCCGTCTCTCCAGTTCGTCGGGCGAGAGGGAGAAGAGGTTCTCCTGGAACGTGCGGCACCTCTCGTTTACGGCGTTAACCCGGTCTTCGATCTTTTTCAGGCAGATGGCTGAGAGCCGGTTCAGCCCGACGACGGTGAGAGCGACACCAGAGAGTGAGAGAACCGAAAATACACAGATCTCTGCGACCACATCGAAGAAGAAGTGGAATAATCCCTGGCTGGAGCCGATGAAACTCTCCAGTAAGTTGATGTATCCCATCACCAGCAGGGCGATGCTTATCAGGAAGATGGAGAGAGCGCTCATCAGGTACCTCCTGACCGATGAGAGGCCTCCGATCCGGTCGGGGCTGTAGATATCGACGGCATCGTATACGCTGCATCCGGCACCTTCCATACCGTTCAGCGCAACCACAACGCCAAGGAGGATCCATGCGATCGTGCCGAGCAGCCAGTAGTTGGCATACGCCGTCCCGTAGTTGAACACGTCGAAGGTGAGGCCGGGGATCGATCTGCTCGCAAGAGAGAGGAGGTGGCGGGGTGCGCTGTCCGGCTGGAGACTGACGAGCGTGATGACGATGAACGGCGAGAGGAAAGCGGCAATGAACGCGATGTAATGTGCCCTGTTGCAGAGAACGCTT
>MPOY01000368.1 GCA_001896715.1 Methanoculleus sp. EBM-46 | reverse complement strand
TACTCGAACTCGTAGGTCCGGTAGGCCGGGTTGATGTTCACCATGATGGCGCCGATCTTTGCGGTGGCGAACTGGACCAGCACCCATTCCGCGTAGTTCAGCGCCCATATGGCGACACGGTCCCCGCGCTCCACGTCGAGCGCCATGAGGGCGCGCGCAAGGGTGTTGACGCGCTCGAGAAACTCGGCATACGTCCACCGGATACCCTGGTGGACGGAGACGATTGCTTCACTGTCCGGGTGCGCCGCTGCAATTCGGTTCAGCATCTCGCCGATGGTGATGCCGATCAGGGGTTTTTGCGAGTTCCCACACGCGTAACTGCCCTCAACCATTCTATATAAATAGGATGCGGTACAGTTATATCGTTACTGGTTTCTCTCAGCGCAATCCTTATACTGCATGGCGTCGACTGTATAGAGAGCGGGGTCGTGGCCAAGCCCGGAATGGCGACGGGCTCCAGCGGTCTTTGCACGTGATGAACAATGGGTCTCCTGATTGAGAGATGATGACCCGTTGGAGCACTGATGCATGTCGGAGAGACCCGTCGATCGTGAGTTCAAATCTCACCGACCCCACATTCTCATGACTTCTCCCGGATACTGCCGGGTATCGTGTTGAGCCTTTTGTGTTCCCGGCTATCTTCTCTCGCGATCGAAGCCCGGTAGACCTGGTGCCGGCGCTCTCCAGGCGTGAGTCGTCGCCTGCGTTGTGTGCTGCAGGAGGACGGTGGGTCAAACTTGCAATCGCGATCGGAGTTTTCAGGCGCAAAGCGTCTGCCCGCGACACCGCACCGCTTCCGGGGCAAAATCCCTCTTGATCACCGGCTCTCCCTGAAAAAACCTGTATCGCTCGCGATTTCTACGGATTGGCCCGGATGATCTTTAATACCTGTCTCACCAATATTTCTGCACTATCTGAGGGCATGAGCATGTATCTCATCGGTGAAGCATTGGTTGGAGACGGCGCAGAACTTGCGCATATCGATCTCGTCATGGGAAATAAAGAGGGCGCGGTAGGGCAGGCGTTCGCGAACTCGATATCGCAGCTATCGAGGGGCCACACACCGCTCCTTGCGGTCATCAGGCCGAACCTGCCGACAAAGCCCTCGACGCTTGTCATCCCGAAGGTCACTCTGAAGAAGGAGTACCAGGTGAACCAGATGTTCGGGCCCGTGCAGGCCGCGGTGGCGAAGGCCGTCGCCGACTCGGTCGAGGAGGGCGTCTTTGAGGGGCTCGACATCGAGGATATCGTCATCATGGCGAGCGTCTTCGTCCACCCGACCGCACAGGACTACAACAAGATCTACCGGTTCAACTACGGCGCGATGAAGCTCGCTCTCCGCCGGGCTCTCGACCGGTTCCCCGACGTCGATACGCTCCTGCACGAGAAGGACCGGGCCGCCCACGCGGTCATGGGGTTCAAGGTCCAGCGCCTCTGGGACCCGCCGTACCTTCAGGTCGCCATGGATCTCGTGGACAAGAACCACATGCGGAAGGTTCTTGAGTCGCTGCCCCAGAACGACCACCTGATCATCGAGGCGGGCACGCCCCTGATCAAGAAGTTCGGGCTCTCGATCATATCCGAGATCCGCGAGATCCGGCCGAGCGCGTTCATCGTTGCCGACCTAAAAACGCTCGACACGGGCAACCTCGAGGCCCGGATGACCGCCGATGCCGGCGCCGACGCCGTCGTGATATCGGGGCTTGCACCCCTCTCGACGATCGAGAAGGCGATCCTCGATACCAAAAAGACCGGCATCTACACGGTCGTGGATATGCTCAACGTCGAGGACCCCCGCGCCGTCGTCGAGCAGCTCAAGGTGAAGCCGGATGTCGTGGAGCTCCACCGGGGCATCGACGTCGAGAACACCGCCCACGCCTGGGGCGACATACCGGCGATCAAGAAGGCCGGCGGCGAGCGGATGCTCGTTGCAACGGCGGGCGGCATCCGGCAGGCCGTCGTGAAGGATGCGCTCAAGGCGGGCGCGGACATCCTGGTCGTCGGCCGGGCCATCACCGCGAGCAAGAACATCAGGAACGCGGCCGAGGAGTTCCTTGAGGAACTGAGCACCGAAGAGATCGACCAGTTC
>MPOY01000453.1 GCA_001896715.1 Methanoculleus sp. EBM-46 | reverse complement strand
TCACCCCCGGATCTGCACCCGCCACCGGTTGAGCATCCGGCGGACACCGGCGGTCCCCACGGGCGCCGGATACGGGAGCGGGATAGGGGTTCCATCCGGATCGACGGCAAGGTCGAGGGCTATGGCACACTCGGCCAGGACCGCCTCCGCGGCCGGGTCTCCCTCGAGCATGGAGTGGGGGGACCGGAAACAGACCCGACTCCCCTCGAGATCCGCGAACCGCGAGAGCATCCCGCGCTGGAAGGCCTGTTCCTCCTCGATGGCTGCCGAGGCGTCCACGCCGCATATTCGCCCGATATCCGCAAGGAACCGGCACGTCCCGGCAAGCCCGACCGGGAACGAGTCCACGAAGGGCGTGCTAAACCGCCTCTTGAGGTCCTCGCCGACCGGCCGGAGCGCCGGCTCGCGGAGAATATTGACGGCGGCAGAACCGAGGCGCCCGATATCTCCGGTCGCGATCCCCCGCACGAACCGGAGGTTGATCCCGATACCGAGCCGGGCAAGGAGGCGTACGATCTCCGCGGCGTTCTCGTCGACGCCGTACTCCAGGTTCTTCTCGCCGATAAGGTTCGCCGAGAGGGTTCTCTCCCTCGCGGACTCTGCAAGCAGGGCGGCGGAAGAGAGAGCGTTTCTGACGCCGGTCTCAAAGACCCCGCCGAGGAACCCTGCGGTCGGCACGGCGATCACCGGAACCCCCCATGCCTTTGCAGAGACCGCCGCGGTGTCGTCCCCTATCGTCTCGACGATGCAGGTCGAGAGGACGAAGACGGAAGAAGGGGCCGGGGAGAGCGAGAGTGCCCGCGCTATGCTGCTCTCCAGGGCCTCTTCCCCGCCGAATATGATATCCTTCTCCGTAAGGCGGGTGGAGAGGAGGCGGGGGACTTCGAGGCGGTCGTTTGAGAGCAGCGTGGCGTGAAGGAGGGAGAAGTTGTGGTGCGCACATCCCGACGGGCCGTGGATGACGCAGACGGCGTCCCGTATCTCCGTGAGGACCGAGAGCGCTCCGGTCAGGGTGCACCCCTCAAACCTGGACGAATTCGAAGGCGAAGGACTCGAGTTCATCCATCTCGAGAGGGGTGGGAATGCTCGTCTTCCGGTTCGCATAGATCGCGCGCCCGAGTTCCTCGTAGACCGCCGCCTGGCTGGAATCGGGCGCATATTCGACGACCGTCTGCCGGTGCAGCTCCGCGACCTGCACCACCCGGTCACGGGGAACGTAGGCGATGAGCCGGGAGTTGATCCGGCGGGCAAAATCCTCCACCAGGTCCCGTTCGCCCTCGATGTTCTTTGCGTTGCAGATCACGCCCCCGAGCGAGCACCTGCTGCGCACCCGGCGCGAGAGGCGGGCGATGGCCTTTGCGATGTTGTTTGCCGCGTAGATCGACATCAGCTCGCCGGATGTGACCAGGTAGATCTCCTGCGCGTATCCCTCGCGCATCGGCATTGCAAACCCGCCGCAGACGACGTCGCCGAGGACATCGTAGACGATCACGTCTCCTTTGAGGGCGTCAAGGCGTTCGAGAAGCTGGAACGTCGCGATGATGCCCCGCCCGGCGCACCCGATCCCCGGCTCGGGCCCGCCCGCCTCGACGCAGCGCACCCCCCGGAACCCCCGGTAGACCACATCGTCGACGGTGATCCCCTCATCCCCGCGCTCGCGGATCAGGTCGAGCACGGTCGGGATCCATGTCCCGTGCATCAGCATGCGGGTGCTGTCGTGCTTGGGGTCGCAGCCGATCTGCAGGATGTCGAGCCCCTCCCCCGCGAGCGCTGCCGAGAGGTTTGCCGCAGTGGTGGATTTCCCGATTCCACCCTTGCCGTAGAGGGCGATCTGTTTCATCGTTCTTATTATGCGCTTGCAAGGGTAATTAGGTGTCGGATGAGACTTCTATGCATTTTATATATAAAGACTTCTTAAGATTAGAATTAATTAGTTAAGGATTATTTCCTTATTAATCCAGATATTATTCGATATTTTACGTATTTGATTGATATAATCTGTTTTAATATATTAGAAAACTATATAACAATGAATTTAGAACCATTGATTAACCGGAGGGAATGCGAACCATGGACCCACGATTTCGATCACGGTTGATTGCGGCGATCGTACTCCTGATCGTCGTTTGTTCGGCCTTTTCTGTGAGCCCGGTTGCCGGATTCCGTCTGGAGAACAGGGATGGGAGCGGCACCGATGCGACACTTGCAGAGGCTCTGGTGCTGCAGCAGAGCACCAGGATCAGAGAAGAGTTCATCAAGGACATCACTGTCTACATCGACAGCAGAAACAGAGTGTTTGCACAGCAGGGCACATACGGGAACACGAGCGCCCTCTACGTCCCTGCCGAGGACGCCATCTACATCCGCTCGGACAGGCACCCGGCGCAGGCCGACGAGGCCTTCGCCCGGCAGGTCGGCTACCGGGTCTACCACACCATGCGGTTTAGCGAGAGCACGGTCTTCCCGGCGCTGGATGCCGGGTCCGGGCCCTGCATGGCCCGGCTCTCCATCCCGCCCGGCGAGGAGAGGGAGGCGGCGCTCTTTGCCGAGGCCTTCATGCTCTATCACGCCTCTCCCGCGCTCCTGAAAGAGGATGCCCCGGCGACGTATGCCTACATGGACCTGCTCGTAAAGAGCGGCGGTGATTGCGCGGCGGTAGATGGTCTGTACACCCACGGCCGGCCGGCGTGACCGGCCGATCATGGGGTTCTCCCCGGTCAAACGATCCCGCGGCGGGGTGTTATCCCACGCCGCCTGGATCATCGTCACATCGATCCCGGGTTATCGGGCGCCACCCGGTGCTCCCCCCTCGCGGGGCGCCGGGAGCGTCCGCCCCGGGAGAGCCGGTCAATCGAACCCTTTCAGGATGCCCATGACGAGCATGATCACCGGGATGATCTCGAGGCGCCCTATCCACATGACCAGTATGAAGAGGACCTTTGCCGAATCCGCCATATCGGGCGAGACGAACCCCGCCGATATGCCGCAGTTGCACATGGCGGAGACAACCTCGAATATCACGTTGCTCGAATCGAAGGCCGTCGGCTGCAGGTGCATCACCAGCACCGTGGCAACGAAGATCGTGAGGAAGTAGAGCATGATGATCAGCATGTTCCGCGAGACCTCGAGATCGGCGATGTTCTTTGGTATCACCCGACCGTCGTACTTGAAGGGAACGAGCACCTTCCCGGAGACGAACATCCGCCGGAACCACCAGACCAGGCTCTGGGCGCCGAGGACCACCCGGGAGAGCTTGATGCCGCCGGCGGTGCTCCCCGACGCCCCGCCTATCACCATCAGCATCGAGAGGAAGAGGACCGTCACGCTCGCCCACTCGTTTGGAGAGACGATCTGAAACCCGGTGCTGGTGATCGCCGCGGCCGACATGAAGAGCGCGGAGTGGACGGCGGTGGTAAGACCGGTTGCGCTGAGGGTGACAAGATCCCACGTGATCACGACGATGCCGAGCGCGACAAGCATGAAGAGGAGGCGCGCCTGCTGGTCATCCAGGACCCGTATCCCCCTCTGCCGGTAGAGGAGGTAATAGAGCTTGAACGGCAGGGCGCCGGCGATCATGACCGGGACGATGAAGACTTCAAGGAGCGGGTTGTGGTAGTAGGGGATGCCTGCCGAGTGGACGGAGAACCCGCCGGTGGATATCGCCGTGAGGGCTATGTTCACCGCATCCCAGAGAGGTACCCCCGAGAGGAGGATGAGGCCGATCGACGCCGCGGTCAGGATCAGGTAGATCTTCCACATCTCCATGCCCGTCGCGACGACGCTCGGCATCAGCGCCTCCGAGCGCCCCTCCGACCGGTAGAGGCGGAACTGGGTCAGACCGGTCCTCGACGCCATCGCGATCGTGAACGCGACGATACCGATGCCGCCGAGCCACTGCATAAGCGACCGCCAGAAGAGGAGCGTCCGCGGGAGGTCGTCGACCGACCGCATCACCGTCAGACCGGTATCGGTCCAGCCCGACATCGCCTCGAAGACGGCGTCGAGGTACGAGACGCCAAGCCCGAGGCTGAAGGGAAGTGCGCTTGCAAGCGCCATGACGAGCCAGATCAGGGCGACGGCCATGAGGGCGGCGGAGAGCGGCGCCTCGCGCTCCCCCCGTGGGGTTCGTACAAGAAGCGTCCCGAGGAGAAAGAGGGTGATGGGGACGGAGAGCATGGGGAGGATCATATCCCACTCGCGGTAGATCACCGCGACGGTGAGCGGCACGGCGGTGCCGATGCTGATATACCTGAATATATTGCCGATGTCGGGGGCGATGGTCGAGAACTGCTCGATCCTATCCATCGGTACACGTTCTCCGGGCGCTCTTATCTATCTTCTCTCCCATAACGGTTCTGCCCCGGGGCGCCGGAGAACGCTCCTCTCTCACGTGCGGCCGCACCAGCACCCGTCATATCCGGCCGGCTCTTCCTCCTTTGCCGCGCCCGGAGCACCCTCGATAGCGATGCGCCGGTTGATGATCCGCCAGGCGAGGATGAGCTGGGCCATGCCCCCGGCCGTCAGGTATGCACCGTTCTTGACGAGGTCGATGGGCTGCACCTGCGTCTGGATCTCTATGTTCTGCTCCAGTTTCCTCGCAACAGCATAGTTTAACTCCCCGTCGAACGTGAGGGCTCCCATCGGCCGCCCTGAGACGTCTTCGGAGGTGAACTCGACCATGAAGCTCCGCTGCGAGAGGGAGAGGATCGGGTAGAGGTCGATCGAGAGGTCGACGTTGTGGATGCTCCGGTCGATACCGTTCTGGCAGAGAGAGACATGGTAGACGTTGCGCTCCTCGCTCACCTTCCTGCCGTACTTCGAGAAGGCTATCCTGATGACCGCATCCGCAAACCGGCACTGCGGCGCCACGTACTGCTCGTAGTCGGGCTTGCGCTCCTCCATCTCCTTTATGACGGCCTCGGGCGAATACCCGCGCTGCTCCACGTCCCGTTTGATCTTCCAGGCGCGCTTGACGTCGGGGTCCGGGTCGACGTAGAGCTTGAAGTCGACCAGGTCACGGAGCGTCCGGGTGATGAACGGGTGCAACCCTTCGACGATCAGGATCTTCGTGGGGCTGAAGGGCACCGGCGGGTCGAACTTCCCGTTGTCGTGGTTGTAGACCGGTTTTGATATCGTCTTTCCCGCCTTGAGATCCCTGAGGTGCTCCTCAAGCAGGTCGAACCGGTTCGCCTCGGGGACGAGCGGCGTGATACCGAGTGCTTTGCGCTCTTCGCGGTCGTACCGGTGGTAGTCGTCGATGGTTATCATCGAGACGAGATCCCTGCCGAAGATCGCCCTGATGGCCCGGGTGAACGTTGTCTTTCCGCTTCCGCTATCTCCCGCTACGCCGATGACGAAGACGTAGGGCGACTCTGCGATGACTCGCTTGAAATCTGATGGGGGCATAGGTCAGCTCACAGATTGGTCTGTATCCTGGGCTGTTAAGATTTCGGTGCCGGCGGATGAGCCGTCTCGCCCACCCAAAACCAATTACGGGGAGTGCCCCGGGCTTTCGATGGCAAGTCCCCGGGCAGTGTGCCGCAGGACGGCTCCCCGGGAGGAGAGTGTGCCCGGCAAACCCACGTCCCGCCTGCCTCTTCGCATGGCGGGCAGAAAGAGGTCGCATGTTCCCGACCGCGGCGGGCGGAGTGCCGGGGAGGAAGACCTCCCGGTGAGCCGTCCGGCCCGCGGGCATGCTTCCCCCTCATTCTCCGGAGTCTGCTTCTTCTCAGGAGACGATGATACCTGCCTCTTCGTGCTTCTTCTTGATAGCATCGGCGAGCCGGTCCAGCGCCGCGAAGTCCGCCTCCTTCGGGTAGCCCTTGATGTAGACCGGTTCGAGGAGCTCGACCTTGAGCCGGTCGAGCATATTCTTCACGGTGTCGACCGTCTTTCCGCCCCAGCCGTAGGATCCGATCACCGTCGCGTACCGGGTCTTCGGGCGAAGGAGGTTTGCAAGGTATGCTGCGTAGACCGCCTGCGGGTGCGGGCCGAATATGACCGTCGGCGCCCCGATCACGACCGTCGCGGCATCCACGAGAGCCTCTGCAAGATCGCCGATATCGGTCTTCGGGAGGTTGAACGGCTGCACCGGGACTCCTCGCTGCATCAGGGCATCGACGAGGTGGTCGACCATCGCCTGGGTGCTCCCGTGCATGGAGACGTACGGCAGCACCACCATGTTCTTCACCGCATCGTCCGTCCAGTCACGGTATGCATCCATGATGAACGCCGGCCTCTTGTGGATCGGGCCGTGGCTCGGCGCTATCATGGCGATATCGCGCGCGGCAAGTTTTGCGAGGTGGCCCTTGATGCTTGAGCGGAACGGCATCATGATCTCGGCGTAATAGCGTTTTGCCGACTCGTAGATCACGCCCTCGTTCGGGACGTAGAGGCTGCTCGTCGCATAATGCGACCCGAAGAAGTCGCAGGAGAAGAGGATCCGGTCCTCCTGAAGGTAGGTGAGCATCGTCTCCGGCCAGTGGACCCAGGGTGCGAGGATGAACTCGAGCGTCTTTCCCCCCAGGGGGAGGGTCTCTTTATCGCCGACGACGATGGTCCGGTCTACCGGTATATGGAGAAGGTCGACCAGGAAGTCCCGGCACTTCTGGTTCGTCACCACTTTCGCTTCGGGGAAGCGGGCGAGCATCGCCGGAATCGAGCCGGAGTGATCCTGCTCGGCGTGGTTTGCGATGATGTAGTCGATCGTTTCAGCACCGGCCCGGTCAAGGTTTGCCATGAGTTCCGCGGTCTTTACGGGGTCGACGGTATCGATCAGCGCTGTCTTCTCGCTGCCCCGGATCAGGTAACTGTTGTAAGAGGTGCCGTCGGGGAGCGGGATCAGTTCATCGAAGATCCTGCGGTCCCAGTCGATGACCCCGACGGACCGGACGCCCGGCACAATCTCACGCGCGGCCATATCTTTCCGCCTCCATCGGGCTTATTCCGGTCATTATACAGTCTGTGTGAGTAATTTCCGACATCTTTCACGCTCCACACCATTCGGCGACCGGCATCGTCGCGCCACGCCGACCGGTAAACGTTAATCCTTCTCAAAGATTGATAACGGTTTCGACCGGCACCCGCGCCGCCGGATCGCGGCGTCCGGTACTCCCCATCGCTCTCATGGAAATGCGTGAGGTATGTGCTACCCTTCCCGCCGTGCCTCCGGGGAGGGGAGGCCGGTCTGTCTATCCTCACCGATCCCCGTCTTCCGCGCAAGGTTTGCAAAGAGGTGAGCCTGCCGGGTCGGTTCCGGGAGCCGGTATCTTCGTGCGGTCGCGAGGACGAGGTCGACCGCCTGAAAAAGATCGATCCGGTTGCCTACGGAGACATAGACCGGTTTCGTCCTCTCTTTCGTCCTCACCGCCATACCGATCGTCTCGCCGTCGCGGATGATGGGGGCGGTCGACCCCCGGGTGACCCCGGGCTCCTCCACGCTGCCGACAAGGAGGCTCTTTGCAACCCCGACCGTGGGCCGGTCGAGCAGGACGCCTATGTGGCTTGCGATCCCAAGCCCCCTCGGGTGGGCGATTCCCTGGCCGTCAAAGAAGATGACGTCGGG
>MPOY01000341.1 GCA_001896715.1 Methanoculleus sp. EBM-46 | reverse complement strand
GCACGTCGGACAGAGGCTTTTTGTCTTTTTCATCAGCATTCTCTCACCGTGCCCATCTAGCATTCCTATCTCATATTTCGACACTTTAATCTTTATAATTACTGATTGTACTGAATATTGACATTGATCGACGCAGACATCGGCTCCTGGATCTTCCCTGCGCTCGCGGCGCTGTGGATCATGCTCCCGGCCTACGTGCCGAACTCAGCGGCAGCGCTCTTCGGCGGCGGAACACCTATCGACTCCGGCAGGACGCTTGGCGATGGGAGGCGGATATTTGGCGACGGGAAGACATACCGGGGATTCTTCGGGGGTGTACTTGCCGGCGTGCTTGTCGGCCTCGTCGAGATCCTGGCATGGTCCTCGTTCGGCCTGACCGCACTTCCCCATCAGACCATCCTCTCCGTTACGTTGTTTGCAACAGGCGCGCTTCTTGGCGATCTCGCCAAGAGCTTCCTGAAACGGAGGCTGGGCAAGGAGCGGGGCGAGTCCTGGTTCCTGGCCGACCAGTACGATCTGGTTATCGGTTCATTCCTGCTCATCCTCCTGGTTTATCCGGAGTGGCTCTTTGAGAATATTACTTTACCCATTGCCGTCTGGATCGTCGTCATGACACCCCTCCTTCACCGGGCGGTGAACATTATCGGTTATTACATCGGAGTTAAAGAGGTACCATGGTGAACCCAATCGCAAAACTGTTGCTGGAGAGCGGGGCCGTTGAGTTCGGGGACTTTGTCCTCGCATCGGGAGCCCCGAGCTCCTACTACATCGACATCAAGGCCGCAACGACGAACCCCACGATCCTTGCGGCGATAGGAAAGGCTGTCGCTGAGGGATGGGATTTTGATACGGTGGCCGGGGTGGCGGTCGGCGGAATCCCGATCGCCGTCGCCGTCTCGCTTGCGAGCGGCCGGCCCTACGCGATCGTCAGGAAGGAGGAGAAGGATCACGGCAGGGCCGGGACGATCATCGGCGACGTGGCCGGCAGGAACGTTCTGCTCGTCGAGGACGTGACCACATCGGGGGGAAGCGTTCTCTACGGCCTTGCGGCCCTGCGTGCCGCGGGTGCCCGTGTCGACCGGGTCGTGACCGTCGTCGACCGGGAGGCGGGCGCCCACGAGGCGCTCGCAGAGAAAGGGACGTCGCTCTTCGCACTTGTGCGGGTCAGCGAGCTGCTGAACGGATAAACATTTTTTAAGAGCGGGCAAATAGATGGTTATGAAACTACTCGTTGTGGGGGGTGGTGGCAGGGAGCATGCTATCACCAGGGCGCTTTCCTGCAACAGTGACGTGAAGCTCTTCTCGGTCATGGCACGAGAGAACCCGGGAATTGCCCGGCTCGCGGAGCGGGTGTTTCTCACCGATGAGACCGATCTCCCGGGTATCGTCCGGTTCGCCATGGCGAACGGGATCGATGTTGCGGTCATCGGGCCGGAGGCGCCCCTTGAGGCAGGCGTCGTCGACCACCTCGAGGCGGCGGGGATACCCTGCGTGGGGCCGACCCGGGCCGCGGCTCGTATCGAGACGGATAAGGCGTTCTGCCGCCGGCTGATGGAGCGGCACGGTATCGCGGGATGTCCGGATTACCGGGTCTTTCAGGATCCGGAGGAGGCCGGGCGGTTCATCGAGGCCTACGGCGGCGATCTCGCCGTCAAGCCCATCGGGCTCACCGGAGGGAAGGGTGTGCGGATCATGGGCGAACACGTCGACGTGGCGGGAGCGGTCGGGTACGTCCGGGAGATCGGGGGGGATGTCGTGCTGGAGGAGCGGCTCATCGGTGAAGAGTTCACCCTCCAGGCGTTCGTCGACGGCAAGCACCTGGTGCCCATGCCGCTCGTTCAGGACCACAAACGAGCATACGAGGGTGACGTGGGGCCGAACACCGGCGGTATGGGTTCGTACTCCCTCTCCGACCACATGCTTCCCTTCGTCACCCGGAGAGATTACGAGGAAGCGCTCCGGATCATGGAGGATACGGTCGCGGCCATGCGGGACGAGGGGACGCCGTACCGGGGGATCCTCTACGGCCAGTTCATGAACACCCGCGACGGCCCGAAGGTCATCGAGTTCAACGCCCGATTCGGTGATCCGGAGGCGATGAACGTTCTCTCGATCCTGGAGTCCGATCTCGCCGGGATTGTCCGGCACATCGTCGAGGGCGATCTCTCGCCGGCGCATGTCCGGTTCGCCCATAAGGCGACGGTCTGCAAATATATCGTTCCCGAGGGCTACCCGGATGCCCCGGTGGCCGGCGAGCCTCTCGCCCCCGGCGACTGCGGCGACGCCCTCCTCTACTACGCAAACGTCGAGGAGCGAGACGGGGTGCTCTACACCCGGACGTCGCGGACGCTCGCGTTCGTCGGGAGGGGCGAGACGCTCGAAGAGGCCGAGGCGATCGCCGAGAGGGCGGCATCATCTGTTACCGGGCGCGTCTTTCACCGCCGGGATATCGGCACGCAGGAGGTCCTCGAACGGCGGTGCCGGCATATGAAGGAGGTTTCATGAAGAAGGATTTTCTCTCGATCACTGATATCGACGGGTATGAACTGGAGAGCATCGTTGCCGATGCAATGTACTTAAAGCGGCTGAAGTCCACGGGGACCCCGCATGAGTTCCTGAGGGGAAAGAGCCTCGGGATGATATTCGAGAAGGCGTCCACCCGCACCCGGGTCTCGTTTGAGGTCGGTATGACCGATTTCGGGGGCCACGCGCTCTTCTTGAACCCCGCGGATCTGCAGCTTGGGCGGGGCGAAGCGATCAAGGATACGGCGCGGACGCTTGCCCGCTACACCGATGCGGTGATGATCCGTGCCTACAGCCATGCCACCGTCGAGGAGTTTGCCCGCTACTCGACGGTCCCGGTCGTCAACGGGTTGTCCGACCGGCTGCACCCCTGCCAGGTGCTCTCCGACATCATGACCCTCAATGAGCGGTTCGGCGACCTGCAGGACCTGAAGCTGGCATGGGTCGGAGACGGCAACAACGTCTGCAACACGTGGCTCCTCTCCGCGGCCATGACCGGGATGGAGATCGTTGTCGCAAGCCCCCCGCGTTACCGGCCCAGGGATGCCGTCGTCGACCAGGCGCGGGCGGCGGGCGGCAGGATCACGATCGTCGCGGACCCGGCGGAAGCCGTCCGGGATGCGGATGTTCTCTATACCGACATATGGGTCTCCATGGGCGACGAGAAGGAGCGCGCCGAGCGCATGCAGGCCCTCAGGGATTACACGGTAGACTCCCGCCTCCTTGCCCGGGCGCCGCCCGACGCGCTCGTGATGCACTGCCTCCCGGCCCACCGGGGAGAGGAGATCACCGACGAGGTGATAGACGGGCCGCAGAGCATCGTCTGGGACCAGGCCGAGAACCGGCTCCACGCGCAGAAAGCACTGCTCCTGCGGCTGATCGCCGGCGGCATGCCTGCGACGGAGTGACGGCGGGAAGAGTATCTTTTTTCAGGGTTCCGGCGGCGAAGGCATGAGGTCGCCGGCTATACCGATCAGGCCCTTTCTCAACGCGCCGGCAGCGATGCCCGCGACCCGCCGGCGGGGCGCGCGCGCGCCGTGGCAGCCCCCCGTGGCGGTGGTCACCATGCTCCTGTGCACGGCGGCCCACCTGATATCGTAAGCACTGCCACCACCCCAGGGGGGGGCGGGGGAGGAGCGCCGCAGGCGCGGGCGGGGTGGGGGCTGCCGGTAGAGAGCGTATGGGTATCTTTCTGCGAAGGCGCGGGTGGGGCGGGGGGCTGCCGGCAGAAGCGCATGGGTATCCCTTGCCGCAGGCGCGGGTGGGGTGGGGCTGCCGGAGAAGTGCATGGGTATCCTTTGCCGCAGGCACGGGTGGGGAGGGGATGCCGGCAGAAGTGCACGGGTATCTCCTGCTGAAGGCACGGGTGGGGTGGGGGCTGCCGATGAGGTGCATGGGTAGCCTGCCGGCGAAGGCGCGGGCGGGGTGGGGGTGCCGAAGGAGTGTGTGGCTATCTCCTGCCGGCGAAGGCGCGGGTGGGGTGGGGGCTGCCAGCGAGGTATACGGGTATCCTCCTGCGAAGGCGCTGGCGGGGCGGGGGCTGCCAGCAGAGAGCGTATGGGTATCTCCTACCGAAGGCGCTGGCGGGGCGGGGGCTGCCGGCAGAAGTGCATGGGTAGCTGTCGGCGGAGGCGCGAGCAAGGGATGCTGGCGAGAAGTAAGATGGTTGGAGTGTAGGAGACAGGGGAGGGGGAACGAGTTCCCCCTCCCCGTCGGCCCCACCCCCAATGGCGATATCCCCACGGTCCAGTGCCAGGGGATAGGTGGGAAAGAGCCGGATACGGCTTTCCATCGGCTATACCCCGGATACGGCTGCTCCCCTGATATCGCAAGCACTGCCCCTGCCCCGGGGCGGGGCGGGGGCGGAGCGCCGAAGGCGCGGGTGGGGTGGGGGTGCCGGCAGAAGAGTATGGGTATCCTCCTGCGAAGGCGCGGGTGGGATGGGGGCTGCCGGCAGAAGGGTATGGGTATCCTTTGCTGCAGGCGCTGGCGGGGTGGGGGCTGCCGGCAGAAGGGTATGGGTATCTCCTGCCGCAGGCGCGGCCGGGGTGGAGGAGGCCGGCAGAAGGGTATGGGTATCTCCTGCCGAAGGCGCGGGTGGGGAGGGGGTGCCGGGCGAGGGGTGTTGCAGGGAGAAAAGAGCGCCGGCCTTCGGCCACCCTACGGCTGGATATAGATCATGACCGCGGAGAGTCCGATGAGGGTGACTGCACCGACGAGGAAGGCGACGTCTCCTGTACGGAGGGGTTTACTCCTGATGTGCAGGGAGGCGTTTGCCCCGTAGCCCCTGCAGAGCATGCTCGTGTAGGTGCGCTCGCCCTGCTCGTAT
>MPOY01000457.1 GCA_001896715.1 Methanoculleus sp. EBM-46 | reverse complement strand
GGCAAGGTTCTGGCGCTTCTGGCGATGGGCATAGTCGCCGTTATCTTCGTGATGGGGCTTCTAAGGGGAGAAGATCTCGAGCTTATGTTCCTGACCGCCGTCTCGTTCGCCGTAGCCGCCGTTCCGGAAGGCCTTCCGACAGTGGTGACGATAGCGCTTGCCCTTGGCGCCCAGCGGATGCTCAAGAAAAATGCGCTCATACGCAAACTAACGGCCGTCGAAACTCTCGGCTCAGTAACGGTGATATGTTCGGACAAGACGGGAACGATAACCGAGAACAGAATGCGCGTAACTCTCCTCGAGATGGCCGGGCGAAGGCTGGATTTTGGAAAGGAAGACGAACCCGATCCCGAGTCGCTTCCCGAGGACGATAACAGGGCGCTGGAGATAATGCTCACAGGAGGGGCTCTCTGCAACGACGCCACCATCAAGCCACCGGTACAAAAAAAGCAACAGGTCGATATGATCGGCGACCCTACCGAAGGCGCGCTTGTATATGCCGCCTACAGGGTCGGAATTGAAAAGGGCGATCTCGAACAGGCGATGCCCAGAGTTCTCGAAAAGCCCTTCGACTCGGAGAGAAAGAGAATGACAACCGTACACGCGATCGAATCCGACCCGAAAGGCGCAGTCGCCGCCGATGTTCCCGAACACTTACGAGAGCATGGAATAGAGAAATACGTAGCCTTCACCAAGGGAGCCGTAGATTCGCTCATGGAGGTGTGCGATAGAGTGCTGGAGGGAGACGAAGTACACCCCCTCGACGAAGGGTGGAAGAGCAGAATCGTGGAGAGCAACAACTCGATGGCCTCCAACGGCATGCGTGTGCTCGGCATAGCCTTCAGACCGGTCGAAGAGAGCGAAGTCGAGAGTGAAACCGTGGAGGAGAGAGATCTGATCTTCATAGGGATGTTCGGTATGATGGACCCGGCGAGAGAGGGTGTCAAAGAGTCGATCGTAACCGCCAAAGAGGCAGGGATACGAACTATAATGATCACTGGCGACCATCCCCTGACGGCCGGATACATCGCCGCCAGTCTTACGATGATAGACGACAGATCCCAGGTCAAGACCGGCCGTGATATAGAGCTCCTCTCCAACGACGAACTCGACAGGGTCACGTTCTCAACCTCAGTGTACGCGAGGGTCGCCCCGGAACACAAATTGAAGATAGTCGGTTCGCTCCAGAGACAGGGCAACATAGTGGCCATGACCGGCGACGGCGTGAACGACGCGCCGGCCCTGAAGCAGGCCGATATAGGCGTGGCGATGGGTATAACCGGAACGGATGTGACCAAAGAAGTAGCCGACATGGTGCTGACAGACGACAACTTCACCACTATCGTCTCGGCCGT
>MPOY01000589.1 GCA_001896715.1 Methanoculleus sp. EBM-46 | reverse complement strand
GCCGGGTCGAGGTCGACGAAGAGGAGTTCTTCCCCGGACCCGCCCCGGGCGATGGTATCGCCGTCGGGGCCTGCGGCAAGCGATCCCCCGCAGTAGACCCCGCCGACCGTGTTGACTCCTGCCACGTAATACTGGTTCTCGAGGGCGCGTGCGGGGATCAGGGTCTCCCAGTGGCGCAACCGGCGGCACGGCCATGCCGCCGGCAGGAGCACGCATTCCGCCCCGGCGAGTGCATATATTCGGAAGATCTCGGGAAACCGGAGATCGTAGCAGATAGCAAGCCCAAATGTCATCCCGTCGATGGTGAACGTGGCGATCCGGTCGCCCGGCGTGTAGTTGCGGTCCTCCCCGCCGGGCGAGAAAAGGTGGATTTTCGCATAGGTAGTGAGGAGCTCGCCGTTCGCGTCGAGGATCACGACGGTATTTTGAGGCCGGCCTCCCCCTCGCGCCTCGATGATGGACCCCGCGACCGCGATGCCGCTCTCCCGTGCCATCCGCCCGAATGCCGTGGCGAGCGGTCCATCCAGGGGTTCCCCGGACCCGGGAGGGATCTCCGGCAACCACCCGGCCACGAACTGCTCGGGAAAACAGATGAGCGACGCCCCGGCCAGAGCGGCCTCCCCGGCCATCCGGCCGGCCGTATCGAGTGCCCGGGCGGCACCGCCGAGAACCTGGGCAAGCGCTATCTTCGTCATCACCGGGAGGGAACCCCGCCCTGGTTTCTTGTGGAGAGCACGAGCATGGTGGCGCCGAGGACGATGAGGGCGGCGAGCACGACCATGGTGCAGGAGGCGTACGGAACGTCGATCGCGAACGTCAGAGCTCCGATGAGGATCCCGCCCACGATGATGCTCGAACTGATCAGGACCATGCCGGGAAACGTAAGATCGGGTGTCACGCAGGGCCTCCGGTGAGTATGGGGAACGCCGCCCTGATCCCGATGAGGATGAACTGGATCGCGATCGCGATGAGGAGCATACCCATCAACCGGTTGACGGCCCGGTACTCTCGTTGCCCGATCCGCCGGACGATGATATCGGAGTGCTGCATCATGTAGTAGGTGATCGCGATCGCCGCGCCGGCGGCGATCGGCACGACGGCGAGTGCGGCGATACCCATGCTCATCGCCTCGTTCATCAGCACGATCGCGGAGGTGATGGCGCCGGGCCCCGTGATCATCGGGATTGCAAGCGGCATGACCGCGATGTCGTCTGCATCCTGCCCCTCGTACTTCTCGGTCGCGGTCATCTTCGTCCGCGATGTCTTTGCGTAGACCATGTCCATGCCGATCCCGAAGAGGAGGAGGCCGCCCGCGATGCGGAACGCCTCGATCGATATGCCGAAGAGCTGCAGGATCCAGCCGCCGGCGACAGTGAAGATCAGCAGGACGACCAGGGCGAACCGGCTCGCATCGCGGGCGACCTTGAGTTTTGTTGCCCCATCCATCGTCCCGGTGAGGGAGACGAAGATCAGGGTGGCTGCGAGCGGGTTCACTACGATGACGATCGAAGAGAAGCTCAGCAGCGCAAAACTCAAGAGATCGGCCATTTGTGATCAGGTATGCGGTAGATTTGATATTAGCACTTGTGGTTTGCCGGCAGGACAAACGATTTGTTTCGGGAAAAACGCGGAACAGAGAAAGATGCTTTCCACCAGGCGAAGAAGATCTCCTCTTTTGGGCCGAAGCGGCCGCCCGGATCTTG
>MPOY01000578.1 GCA_001896715.1 Methanoculleus sp. EBM-46 | reverse complement strand
TCCTCCTCCGGGGCGACGAAGTGGCGGGCCGGGTAGACGAAGAAGTAGTCCATCGTCTCGAGCCGCTGGCCGGAGTTCCTGTCGATCTCGCTGATCCTGTCCACCTCGTCCCCGAAGAGCTCGATACGGATGATGTTGTTGAAGTAGCCGGGCACGATATCGATGGTATCCCCCTTCACCCGGAACCGGCCGGGCGCAAGTTCGATGTCGTTTCGTTCGAACTGGATCTCGACGAGTCTCCGGATGATGTCGTCACGCCGCACCCGGTCGCGGATCTTCACCTCAAACCCCATCCCCTGGAAGTTCGCGGGGTTTCCAAGACCGTATATGCAGGAGACCGAGGCGACGGTGATGGTGTCGGGGCGCGAGAGGACCGATGCGGTGGCTGCAAGGCGCATCTGCTCGATCTTCGGGTTGATCTGGGCATCCTTCTCGATGTAGAGGTCGCGTTTCGGTATGTAGGACTCCGGCTGGTAGTAGTCGTAGTAGGAGACGAAGTACTCCACCCGGTTCTCCGGGAAGAACGACTTGAACTCGTTGTAGAGCTGGGCCGCAAGGGTCTTGTTGTGCGCGATGACAAGCGTGGGTTTCTGGACCTCGGCGATGACGTTTGCTATCGTGAACGTCTTCCCCGACCCCGTGACCCCGAGCAGGGTCTGGTAGCGCTCGCCCCGGGCAAGGCCGCCGGTGAGTTTCCGGATCGCGTCGGGCTGCGAGCCGGTCGGCTTGAAGTCCGCCTTCAGTTGAAATGCCGTCATGGTGTTGCCGCCTTCCTCCGCAGGCTCCTGTGGTAGGTGATCGCGAACCGGTGCGCCTCGTCGCGGATCTCCTGGAGGAAGAGCGACGCCTTCTCGTTTCGCGCAAGCGGCAGGGGGTGGGAGAACCCCGGCACGAAGACCTCTTCTTCGCGCTCCGCGATGGCCGCGATCGGAACCTTGAGCCCGAGTTCCTGGAGCACAGCGACGGCCGCCGCGAGCTGCCCCTTCCCGCCGTCGACGAGGATCAGGTCGGGGAGTTCGCCGCCCTCTTTCTGGAGGCGCGAGTAGCGGCGGCGGACCACCTCGGCTATGGCGGCAAAGTCGTCGATGCCCTCGACCGTCCGTATCCTGAAACGCCGGTAGTTCCGCCGGTCGGGTTGTCCCCGGAGGAACCGGACCATCGACCCCACCATCGCCGTCCCGGAGAGGTGGGATATATCGAAGCACTCGATCGCGACGGGGGTATCCGGGAGGTGCAGGCGGCGTTTCAGTTCGTCCAGTTTGATCCGGTCGCCGAAGAACCCGATCTCGACGTTCTTTCGCACCAGGTCGAGCAGGTTCTTCTTCTCGCCCCGCTGCGGCACGACCGCCCGGACCCTGCCGCCGCGAAGGTGGGAGAGGTAGCCGGTGATGGCGTCGTCCACCGCTTCAGGGAGGATCACCTCTTCCGGGGGCTCGTTCCCCGCGTAGTACCGGGCAAGGAACTCCTCGAGGAACCCCTCCGTCTCGTCGAACGTGTACTCGCGCTTCCCGGCAAGCGTTCCCCGGTCGACGTTGAAGAGCATGAGGAATACGGTCCCCTCGCTCACGATGTAGTTGACGATATCTTCGTTGTAGGTCTTCTGCCGGTCCACGTGCTGGCGCTCGCGCAATCCCTCGAGGGCTGCGATCTGGTCGCGGAGCTCCATCGCCCGCTCGTACTCCTGCCGCCCTGCGAGGACCGCCATCTCTTCCCGGAGCGTCCGGATGAGTCCGGCGATATCTCCCTTCAGGACCGCCTCGGCCCTCTTCACCCGCTCCCGGTACTCTTCTTCGCCGATGGCTCCCGTGCAGGGGGCGCTGCACGAACCGATGTGAGCCCGGAGGCACGCCCGCCGGGGAAGGCGCCTGCAGGACCGGAGGCCGAAGATCGACTTTAAGAGCCTGAGGAGGTCGTCGCGCTCCCGTGCGGAGACGAACGGCCCGTAGTAGCGGCCGCTCCCGTCGGGTCCCCGGGCGACGTGGATACGGGGGTAGACCTCGTCGGTGATGTGGATGTAGGCGAAGCTCTTCGAGTCCTTGAGATCGATGTTGTACTTCGGCTGGTGCTTCTTGATCAGGGTGTTCTCGAGGATGAACGCCTCGACCTCGGTATCGGTGACGATGAAGTCGAGCCCGGCGATCGTGGCGACGAGTCTCCTGGTCTTCGGGTCGATGTCGTGCCGGGAGAAGTAACTCGATACGCGCCGCCGGAGGTTCTTTGCCTTTCCGACGTAGATGATGGTCCCTTCGGCGTCGGAGAAGAGGTAGCACCCGGGCTCGGCCGGCAGGCTCTGGAGGTCGATCATGGTCTCCTGAGGATCTCCTTTAAGAACGCCCCGGTATGGCTCGCCGTCACCTTTGCCACCGCCTCAGGGCTCCCCGTCGCGACGATCTCGCCGCCGGCGTCCCCGCCTTCGGGACCGAGATCGATGATATGGTCGGCCGACTTGATCACGTCCAGGTTATGCTCGATCACGACCATCGTGTTCCCCCGGGCGACGAGGTCGTCGAGGACGGCGATGAGGTTCTTCACGTCGTGGAAGTGCAGACCGGTCGTCGGCTCGTCGAGGAGGTAGATCGTCTTTCCTGTCGCCCGCTTTGCGAGTTCGCGGGTCAGTTTGATCCGTTGCGCCTCGCCCCCCGAGAGGGTGGTGGAGCTCTGGCCGAGCTTGATGTAACCGAGACCCACCCGTGAGAGCGTCTCGAGCCTGTTCCTGATCGAGGGGACGTTCTCGAAGAGGGCGATCGCCTCCTCGACGCTCATATCGAGGACGTCGGCGATGGACTTCCCCCGGTACTTCACCTCGAGAGTCTCGCGGTTGTAGCGCGACCCCTTGCACTCCTCGCACTCGACGTAGACGTCGGGGAGGAAGTTCATCTCGATCTTGATGAGCCCGTCGCCCTGGCAGGCCTCGCACCGTCCGCCTTTGACGTTGAACGAGAACCGGCCGGGCTTATAGCCCCGGACCTTCGCCTCCTTCGTCTCGGCAAAGACTTTGCGGATCTCGTCAAAGACCTTGGTGTAGGTCGCCGGGTTCGAGCGCGGCGTCCGCCCTATGGGGCTCTGGTCGATGACGATCACCTTGTCGATCTCGTCGTCGAACGTGAGGCTGTCGTGCTCCCCCGGGGGTTCCCGCGAACCGTGGAGTTCCCGCATCAGCGCCCGGTAGAGCGTCTCGTATATGAGCGTGGACTTCCCCGACCCCGAAACCCCGGTGACGACCGTCAGGACGCCGATGGGGATGTTGACGTCGATGTTTTTTAAGTTGTTCCCCCGGCAGCCTAGCAGGCGGATGAACCGGTCGCTCCCTCTCCGGGCGGCGGGTATGTCGATCCGGAGGTCGCCCGAGAGGTAGCGCCCGGTGAGAGAGGCCGGATCTCCGGCGATGGCGTCGGGCGGCCCCTCTGCGACGACCTTTCCGCCGTGGAGCCCGGCCCCGGGCCCCATATCCACGACCCAGTCGGCGCTCCGGATCGTCTCCTCGTCGTGCTCCACGACGACCAGGGTATTCCCGAGGTCGCGGAGGTGCTGCAGGGTCTCGAGGAGCTTTCTGTTGTCGCGCTGGTGCAGCCCGATCGAGGGTTCGTCGAGGACGTAGAGCACCCCGGTGAGGTTCGATCCGATCTGGGTTGCAAGGCGGATCCTCTGCGCTTCACCGCCCGAGAGGCTGCCTGCGCTCCGCGAGAGGGTCAGGTAGCCGACGCCGACCTGTTCGAGGAACTCGAGTCGGGCGATGATCTCCTTTAAGACCTGTTTTGCTATCTCGCGTTCGCTCTCGGTGAGTTCCAGGGTCAAAAAGAACGCGAGCGCTCCCGTGACGGAGAGGTCGGCGACGTCGACGATGGATCTCCCGTTCACTTTGACGGCGAGAACCTTCTCCTTGAGCCTCTTTCCCCCGCACTTCGGGCAGGGGAGGACCCGCATGAACTTCTCGAGTTCCTGGCGGCGGTAATCCGACCCGGTCTGGTGGTAGAGCCGCTCGGCCTGCGGAGCAAGCCCCTCCCATGCCCCGGAGCGCGACCACGCGTCCCCGTTCCTCATCTGCATGGAGAGGCGGAGGTGCTCGGGCGAACCGAACATCAGGGCGTTGTACTGACGGTCGGTGAGATCCCGGATCGGTGTCAGGACCGAGAACCCGAAGTGTTTCGCGACGGCGCCGAGGTACTGGCTCCGGTAGCCGTCGAGGAAGTTCCGGTAGAGCGCGACGGCGCCGTCGGCGATGCATTTGCTCTTATCCGGTATGATCAGGTCGGGATCGAACTCCATCCTTATCCCGAGTCCGTTGCACTCCTCGCAGGCCCCGAAGGGGCTGTTGAAGGAGAACATACGGGGCTGGAGTTCCTCAAACGCGATACCGCAGACCGGGCAGGCCATGAGCGACGAACAGATCTCCTCGCGCCCATCCTCGTCGACGGCGATGACGAGCCCTTCCGACTTTGCAAGGGCGTTCTCGACGGCCTCGACGAGCCTTGAGCGGTCGTCGGCGGCAAGGCGGTCGATGACCACCTCGATGTCGTGCTTCTGGTAGCGTTCGAGGGCGATCTCCTCGTCGGTCCGGCGGATCTCACCGTTGACCCGGACCCGGGTGTAGCCTTCCCGGTCGAGGTCCTTGAAGACCTGCTGGTAGGTTCCTTTCTTCTGCCGCACGACCGGGGCAAGGATGGTGACCGTCCCGGCCATGGTGGCGGCTATGTGGTCCGCGATCTTCTCGGGCGACTGGGCCTCGATGGGGATGTGGTGCTCCGGGCAGAACGGTGTTCCCACCCGGGCAAAGAGGAGCCGGAGGTAGTCGTAGATCTCGGTGACCGTGCCGACGGTGCTCCGGGGGTTTTTGGATGTCGTCTTCTGTTCGATGGATATGGCGGGCGAGAGCCCGTCGATGCTGTCGACGTCCGGTTTCCTCATCAGGCCGAGGAACTGCCGCGCGTAGGCGGAGAGCGACTCCACGTAGCGCCGCTGGCCTTCGGCGTAGATGGTGTCGAAGGCCAGCGTGGATTTTCCCGACCCGGAGACGCCGGTGAGGACGATGAGCCGATCGCGCGGGAGTTCGACGGTGATGTTCTGGAGGTTGTGCTCCCGCGCCCCCTTGATGACGATCTTCTTCATTCTTATGTGCAGATCAGTTTGTCTTCTTACTTCATAGCCGTTTGCCGACACCAACATTTAAATAAAATGATGGAAACGAGCCCGGTATACAGGAGGTTTTGAGGGTAAAGATTGAGGAAGCGGTCCGATCCCGGGCCGTCGCGCGGCCGGGCCGGGTCCACCTGCAGAAGAGCGATAGAGAGGGGTTTTGAGGCGGCGGTGGTTACCACGCCTCGGGGTATGCCATGTTCGTGTAGATATCCTCGAGCCGGGCCTTGTGCCCCTTTTCCATGTTTGCAAGCTGCTCAAAGATCATCTTCTGGCCGGCATCGGCAGAGGCGCCGGCGAGCCGGGTGTACATCTGTGCAGCGTGCAGTTCCTTCTTGATGGCGAGGATCAGGCCGTCGAGCGGTTTCATGTCGACCGAGAGCGCGGGCTCCTCGATAGCATCGGTGACCTTGTAATCGCTGACCGCTGCAAAGTGCATCTCCTTTGCACCGCGGAGCAGCAGGCCCTGCAGGTACTCCCGGTGGCCCTTCTCGTCCTCGGCAAGTTCGAGGAAGAGGCTCCGCAGGTTCGCGTCCTTCACCCTCTCGGATACGGATTTGTAGAAGGTGTACGACTCAACCTCGCTGTCGATGGCGTCCGTAATGATCTTCTGGAAATCTTCGACTTTCATAGCTGGTTTCTCCTTTCTGCGCCGTCCCGGCCCTGTGGGAGGTCGGCTGCACGGTTTGTTCGTAGTTATACGAACAATACTCTCTATGAGGGGCCAGATATTTATTCTTTTTCTTTTGCATCCGGCAGAACCTCCATAAGGGCCCGGCATGGGTTTACGGCACCCGCCCGTTCCTGGAAAGGGGGAGTGCAACCTGTAGAGATCCCGGCGTGTGCCGCCGGCACCCGGGCCCCGGCACTATCGGGATACCCCCCTCGCAAGGCCGGTGCTTTTTCGTTCCCGGCGGCCAACAGGTACATGCTGAAGAGCAAACCCTTTTCATGGTGGAGGATAGGATGGCAGGGAGACGGAGCGCCGGTGCTCCCCGGCAGATCACCGGGGTCGTAGAGGACAGGCACGGGAACCTGATCGATATATTCGATCCCCCCTTCTACCGGAGGGAGTTTGAGGACGCTTACCGGTTCATCATCGACGACTACGTGATGGCCGAGAAGGAGATCGCTCTCTTCCTGCCCTGCGCCGTCCGGAAACCCTACAGCCAGAGCCCGAGCCACCGGCTCTTCCGCCGGATCATCGACGGCGCCCTCGATCCGACAGAGTACCAGATCGTCATATTCGGCACCTGCGGGACCGTCCCTGCGGAGCTCGAGTGCATGTACCCCTACAGAAACTACCACTATATGCTCGGCAAGACAACAGATGGGCGAATCCGGCGGGATTTCCACCGGATCGAGGTCTACCGGCTGAAAGGGTTCCTCGAGAAGACTTACGATACCTACCGGCAACGGCTCGCCTACTGCATCGGGCCGTTCCGGAAGGCGATGGTGGAGGCATCGGAAGAGACCGGGATCGCCGTCGACCTGCTCCCCTCCGACCCGATGATCGAGCGGCTCTACGATATCGACTGCCCGTTTCCCGAAGGCAGCCTCTCGATGCAGGGCTATATCGACGAGTTCCGGGAGGGGCTGGCGAGGCTCTCGCGGTCGGTAGAGAAGAGCAGCCCGCCGGTCATCGAGCGGCACGATCGGGGTCGCAGACCGTTACGGGCATGACGGTTCCGGGTTTGACGAAAAAGTAGTTATCTGGGTTTATAGTAGCCCCACTTCTCGAGGGCTTCTCTGAGCTCGGGAGCCTTCTTCGCCTTCTCGTCGAGGGTCTCCCCCTCCTGCCAGGCCTCGATCGCCTGCATGGTCGCTTCCGCGCCCGCCCGGGTGCCCTTCGGGTGGCCGTGGATGCCGCCGCTCACGAGGAGGACGAGTTCGCTGCCGTAGATATCGAGGACATCCGGCACGAGCCCGGGGTGGAGCCCGCCCGACGAGACGGGGAAAGCGCTCTTGATACCGCCCCAGTCCTGGTCGAGTGCCATGTGGTCCACGGCGTTCATGTGTGTCTCCCGGAGCATATCCGCAAGCACCGTCGCCTCCGCCCGGGTGCCGACCAGTTTCCCGACGGCGGTCCCGGTGTGGATCTGGGAAACACCGACAAGGCGCATGATCTTCGCCAGGAACTGCATCGTGATGCCGTGCTTTTCGTCCCGGTCGAAGGCCGCGTGCATCGCCCGGTGAGCGTGGATGGCAAGCCCTAGATCGGAGCAGTAGTCCCGGAGGGTCGCGACGGCGGCGGTCCCGGTGACGACGACGTCGATCATGGCGTAACTCCAGCCGTAATCCGCGAGCATCTTCGCCCGCTCCTTCATCGTCTCCGTGTCGGCCGTTATGTTGATGAGCGCGGACTTCACGTCGCCGGTCTCCTGCTCGGCCTTATCGCGCAGTTTCGTCATGGCCCGGACGCGGTCGTCGAACCGGTTGAACGCAAGGGACGTCAGGTTCTCGTCGTCCTTCACGAAGTCGAATCCTCCCATCCAGGTCTCGTAGCCGACCGCGGCGTGCTCCTCTGCGGTGAACCCCACCTTCGGTTTCGGCACCGCCCCCGTGAGCGGTCTATCCCGGACCTTCATCATATCCCGTATCCCCTCAATGCCGAAGTGCGGCCCCTTGAAGTGCCGGATGTATTCGGCCGGGAGCGAGGCGTCGATCAGGCGGAGGCGTTCGAGCGCCTTCATGCCGAAGACGTTCCCGGCGATGCCGCTCAAGAGCTGGGGTGCGTTCCCTTCCTCCCAGAGGGCGAGGGGGTAGGCGATCTTTACGTAGTTCCCCTCGATATCGAACGCTTTCGCCTGGAGGTTCCGCATCCGGGGCGGCATGGTAAAGAGCGTCGTCCAGGTCCCTGTCGAGCTCTCGGAGGCAATCCTCCCGACGGCCTCCTCCCTGCTGATCCCTTTTGCCGGTTCAAAGTAGTAGAGGGCTACGAGTTCGTCCGGCCCGGGGGTATGGTCTGTGTCAACAAACTCTTCGTACCAATCAATCGCCATAGAATCACCTCTTGAAGGAAGGGATGCCCGGGTAGAAAAACTTTCCATTCGAGGCCGGGTAGAGAGAGGCAAAATCACGTTCTCCCTGCAGACACCGGATTTATCCGCCGGAGGCCGAGATGAAGGCAGAAGGTGTGGTATGGGGGAGATTGCCGGGAACGTGCGTTCTTTGACTATAGTGCGGAAAGGCCGCCCGATATCGAGATTGCCGGCACCGGCGCCCGGGCCTCCCCGGCGACCCCGGCAGAAGCCGGCCGGTCAAAGCGCTTTGCTGCCATCCTTGTTCTCCACCCGGGACCCGGCTCCCGCGCCGCGTTCCTTGCCGGTATGGGCGCGGTCTCCCTGCTCGTCGATGCTCCCCTGGCGGAGAGAACGGTGGCGGCCTGGGGCCGTGCAGTTACGGACCCGGGGGGAAGCCGTGCGGGAGCATATCCGGACGGCGCTCGACCTTCGACGGGGGCTTGACCTCCTTATAGCGCAGCCGGGCGCCGACCCGGAACGAATCGGGCTCGTGGGCCACCATTTCGGGGCGCTCATCGGCTGCCGCCCTGATGACGAACACCGGAAGGTTTGCCGACGTCGCCGTTCCAGACCTGCCCGATCTGCAGGGCGAGAGGCTCGCACGCTACCGCCGGACGCTCGCGGAACTCGACCCGGCCGTCCGGGTCGGCCGTGCCGAACCCACCCCACTCCTCTTCCAGTCCCCCCTACGACGGGAGCCGTCCGGGTCGGAGTAGCGGCCCTCCGGTACCTGGGCAGGCAGCCGTGTTGCTACCGAACCAAAACTTTGTCATAAAAGATAGTATTATTATATGCCGGATTCATATTACTACATGGTCAGGCGTCATGCGCGATGGATCCCTGCCTGCGCCCCGTCTGCCGTACCCTTAGACCGGTTACTGCACGCCCCCCATACACCCTCCCAATCACTTTTTACTCCGAGATTCCATCGAGAACCTTCTCGATCCGGTCCACCTTCTCCTCGATCCGCTCCATTGACTGCCGCAGCATCTGGAGCTCCGTGCCGGCAGCCTTCTGCTCGGCGACATTCGCCACCTGTTTCTCGATCCACTCCTTGATCCGTACCACGATGATGAGGAGGAGCGTAAGGGCACCGAGCTGTATGATGACCCAGACGGACCCGGCAAGCATGGTGCTCCAGAACTTCGAACCGCCGATCAGGCCGGCGATAAGGCTTATCACGAGCAGCGCGATGACGGCGCCCCAGAGCGCCTTTAAGAAGAGTTTCCATCTATCCTGTTTCATCTTCCGATCTCTCCAATGACAGAACCACGTTCAGGTCCACCACCACCTCGAACGGCACCGCCCGGTAGTACCTCCGGAGGTATGGCGGTTCGTCCGACGTCCTGCTGGCTCCCTCCACAAGCCCGGCCTTTTCGAGCTGCCGCAGGTATATCGCGGCCAACGGGCGCGATATGCCGAGCTCCTCGGCGATCTCGCGCGCGTACTTCTCGTCGATCGCGATGGACCGGAGTATGGCGAGCCGTTGCTCGTTCCCGAGCAGGGAGAGCAGCCGTACCAGTTCGGGGATAGTGCTGAAAGATAGTGTCAACACGTGTTTATTATTTTTTACATATATGAACATTATGATACGGCATCCCGTGCTCCCTTCGGGAGTTTGGGGTTTACGAACCACCTCGCCCCGGAGGGCGGGATAGCATCCGGCCACCGGGTTGATCGGAGGTGGAAGACACGCACGCCCGGGTTGCGGGCGAGATCATCAAACGCCCGGGCCCTCTTCCGACTCGGAGATCTCAAGGAAGAGATTCGCATCATACATACGCCCGTCATCCTGCCGGCGGCATAGTGATGCCGGAACATGCTGATAATTCCCGGGACCGGTGTCGCCCGCAGGTACGGCAAGATCTCACGGATCTTTTATCTGTGGGTTTTAAAATCACAGTTTCTTGTTTCTTTCGATACGAACGCCAATGCAAAATCACAATATTTATCGTTGCTATCGTTCAGATCTTCACATGGGATGGGTTCATGCTCCATATCCTTGTGGTCGACAATGATCCGGCCCTTCTCGAATCGACCCGGATCTTTCTGGAACGATCCGGAGATCTCCAGGTTGAGGTGACGCCATCGCCCCTGCAGGGGCTTGATATGCTTACTGCGGCACCGTACGACGCCATCGTTGCCGGTTACGAGATGCCGGAGATGGACGGCATCGAATTCTTGCGAGAGGTCCGCGGGCGCGGCATGGGTATACCGTTCATCATATTTTCCGGCTGCGGGCGCGAGGAAGTCATCATCGAGGCGATCAACAACGGCGCGGACTTCTACCTCCGGAAGGGCGACAACCCCTCAGCCCGGTTAGCCGAGCTCCGGAACATGATCCTCCAGGGGATCAGGCAGAGGCAGGCCGAGGCGGAGGTGCAGCGGTCGAGGGACATGTACCAGAGCATCTTCGAGCACACGGGCTCCGCCACCATCATCATCGAGGCCGACATGACGATCGCCCTCGCGAACAGCGAGGCTGCTCGCCTTACCGGCTACTCCAGGGAGGAGGTTGAAGGGAAGATGCCCTGGACGGCGTTTGTCGTTGCAGAGGACCTCCGGCGCCTTTCCGGCTACCACCAGCATCGGCGGTTGGACCCCGGCTCCGCACCGAGAAACTACGAGTTCCGGCTGGTCGACCGGGAAGGTAGAAAGAAAGACATATACATGACGATCGGGAGCATCCCGGGAACGGATCGCACCGTCGCATCGATGATCGATATATCCGACCGAAAGCAGTACGAGGCAAACCTGACTGCGGCGCATGAAGAGTTGACTGCGGCGCTCGAGGAGGTGATGGCAGGCCAGGAGTCGCTTGCGATGCAGTGCCGAGAGCTCGAGGATTACCAGGCAACCCTCCAGGGAATCATCGATTTCCTCCCCGACCCGACGTATGTGCTCGACCGTACGGGGACAGTGACCATCTGGAACCGGGCAATCGAGCAGGTGACCGGTATTCAGAAGAGCCAGATCATCGAAGCAAGGCCGGAGTTTCTGGCCGAGGCGATACCCGGACTCTCTACTTCACTGCTTGCGGCGAGCATCCTCTCCAGAAAGGCCCCGGAAGGGGAGATCGCCCGGGAGATCTCTCTCCCTTCACCTCACACCGGTGAGGAGATCGATCTCTGGAGCAAGGCATCCCTGCTCTATGATGCGCAGGGGGGGCTCTCCGGCGCCATCGAGTCGCTCCGGGATGTCACCGAGCTGAAGAGGATGGAGGCGCAGATCCGGCGCCGGATAGACCTCGAGCGGATGGTGGGTTCGATCTCGGCGCGGTTCGTGGCCCTCGACCCCGGCAACCTGAACGATGCCCTGAACGAGACAGTCCGGACACTTGGGTCGTTCTTCGGCGTCGACCGGAGTTACATCTTCAGCTTCTCCGCGGACCTCTCCTGCGCAGGGAACACCCACGAATGGTGCGCGGAGGGGATCGAACCGCAGATAGACCTGCTGCAGAACCTGCGCCTCGATACACTCCCCTGGGGAATGGCGCACCTCGAGGCGCGGAGAGCGATCTCCATACCCGACATACGCAACCTCCCGGTGGAAGCCGCCGCAGAGCGTGAACTTTTCCTGCAGTATGGGGCCAGATCGCTTGTCCTTGTCCCGATCGCCACCGCCGATGAGATTCTCGGCATCGTCGGCTTCGAAACGGTTCGAGCACCCCGGAAGTGGTCGGACGACGATATCACCCTGCTCACGGTCGTCGGCAACCTGCTTGCCAATCTCTTTATCCGGATCCGCGCTCACGAACGACTCCGGGAGAGCGAGGAGCGGTTCCGTATGCTCGTCGAGCGGTCACACGACTGCTACATCCGTGCAACCTGGCAGCCGCCGGCGATCGAGTATATCAGCCCCTCGTGCGAACGCCTGACGGGTTACACGGCCGGGGAGTGTATGGGCATTCCGGGGTTCATCCCGGATCTCATCCATCCGGATGATCGGGAGGCATTCCGTACCCTGGTGGAAACCCCGGTGCTGCCTGCCGATCGGCCGCCCATCCTCCGGGTGCGCCGGAAAGACGGACGCTACGCCTGGATCGAGGTCTGCACGATCCCGGTCTATGGGAATGACGGGCACGTAGCTGCAGTCGAGTATGCCGTCCACGATATCGATGCGTGGAAAGAGGCCGAAGCAGCGCTCCTCCAGGCCAACAAGAAACTCACCCTTATGAACAGCATCGTGCGGCACGACATCCTGAATCAGGTCACGGTGGTGCTCGGGCATATCGCCCTCCTCCGGGAGCAACCGCTTGATGCGGCCGTCATCGCGGCCCTCGACAAGCAACAGGCCGCCATCGAGACTATACGGTCGCAGATCGAGTTCACGCGGGATTATCAGGACCTCGGTGTCCGGGCCCCGCAGTGGTTCTCCGTCGAGCCCCTGGTCACGGCGGCAGCACGGGCGCTCCGGCAGAACCGGATCCGGATCGTCACCGATCTCAACAAGACCTCCGTTTACGCCGATCCGCTCCTCTCGATGGTCTTTTACAACCTCCTCGAGAACACCGTGCGGCACGGAAAGACCGTGACCACCGTCCGGGTCACGGCCGTGCCCGACGGCGGCGGGGCACGGATCACCTGGGAGGATGACGGCATCGGCATCCCCGCCGCACATAAAGAGCGCATATTCGAGCGGGGTTTTGGGAGCCACACGGGTCTTGGGCTCTTCCTTGTGCGGGAGATCCTCTCGATCACCGGGATGGGCATCCGGGAGACCGGGACGCCGGGCAGGGGGGCACGCTTCGAGATCCTGGTGCCGGAAGGATGTGCCCGGTTCGAGTGAAGAGACCGGGCTCTGCCACGAAGGATCGCGTTCCTGCAACCTCTCCGGACGCTCGCGTTTGTGATAGTTCTCGCAGAAAAAGTTGTCCAGGGGATTTTGGCCTCACCGCCGGCCGTATCTCCTGAACATGTACCAGAGCCCCGCGGCGACCCCGACCATCACCAGGAGGCCGAGGATAGCGACGTAGGACTGCTCTTTCACCACGATCCGGAACTCGTCCTCTCCTTCGGCCTGGTCGCTCTTCACCAGGGCGACGACCTTGTACTCGCCGGCGACGATATCGGCCGGCGGGACCACTGTCACCCGCACCGTTGCCCGTTCGCCGGGCTCAAGGCTCGCGACCGATGCCGGGTCGACGTTTGCCCGCCACCCTTCCGGCGCGCTCATATTGATCCCGATCCTCGTCAGCGCTCCTCCGACGCCGGCGTTTGAGACCGTCATATCGAACGTGAGGGTATCGCCGCGGTTGATCTCGTGGCGATAGCTCTTCACGTAGGTCCGCATGGTGTACGACCCCCGGAGCCGGAGCGTCAGGTTCTCCTCGTACTGCCGGGCGGAGGAGTCGATCACCGCCGTGAAGTTATACTCCCCGACATCGACCGAGTAGGGCGGTATGAGGTCGAGGTAGAGGGGTTTCTCCTCGCCCGCCGGGATGTAGATCTCCGAGACCTCTTCGGTGGCATCCCGGCTCTCCTTGAACCGGGCATACCACTGTTCGGGGAGACCCTCGACCGAGAGGGCGTAGGTATCGTCGTTCCTGCCGGCGTTCTTCAGGGTCATCTCGTACTGCGGGTTGGTGCCGATCGCCGCCATCCGTGACGGGGACTTCACCCGGATCTCGGCAAAGAAGTTCTCCTTCTCAAGCGGCACTATCCCGAGATTGGTCGTCCGGCCGATCCGGACCTCGACGCCCTCCTTCTTCCACGACCGGTAGCCGGGTTTGGCGACGTTGACCGTGTAGGTGCCCATCGGGGCGCCGATGGAGACCTTGCCCTCGGCGGTCGTGAGCATCCCTTCGACCCGGGTGCTGCCGTCGTAAAGGCCTACATCGGCGCCTTTCACGACGTTGCCTTCTTTGTCGACCACGGTGGCCTCGAGGGTTCCCACTTCACCCTCGTGGGTCTTCGTGACCTGAACATAGACCCAGATCGTGCCTTCGCCTATCCCCACCCGGATGGGATACTCTCCCACCGCGGCATGGCCGGCGGTCTCCGCCACCAGGCGGACGGTCTTTGTCTCCCCGGCCGGTATCAGCATCCGGTAGACTTCGCGGTCTCCGGCCTCGAACCGGATCTTCCAGCCGTCGGTGCCCCGGAAGGTCCAGAAGTTCAGGAGGCACGTCCCGGTCTCCCCCCGGTTCGTGACGGCGAGGTCGAAGACAGCGGTGTCGCCCGCCTCGATCAGTTCGCCCGGGAAGTCGCACCGTATATCGGTCTGCAACGTCCCGCCCTGTATGGCTGCCGCTCCCGGGACGGCAAGCGCCATGACGAGGAGGAGGGCCAGGATATATCGTTTGTCCGTCAATCGTCTCACCTGATATCCATCCGCATGAACTTCACGTAGGCCGCGGCGAAGAAGGCCGACGGGAAGACGATGAGCGCGGCGATGTTCATCCAGACCTGGCTGAGGGCCTCGGCAAGTCCCGGGGTCTCCTCGGGTATCGAGCTGTAGGGTGAACTGAGCATCGTGGCGATCCTGGGGTTCGTGACCGCCATCGAGGCCCTGACATAGTTCATCTGCGGCGAGAGGAGGTTCGAGACGTCGTTTATGAGCATCCGCCTCTCGGTATACGCTTTCATATCCTCTTCATACTGCTGCCACTCGGGATCTTCCATCCCGACACGCACTACGGTCTGCGACGAACTGCTGGTGAAATACCCGCCGCTGGCGGTAGCGGTGACCGTTCTCCCGGAAGGGGTCGGCATGGGGGCCATCTGCGGCGGTTCGGGCCGGTCGCCTGCAAATACATCGCCGGCCATCACCCCGAGGGTCGGGAGGATCGTGGAGACGGCAAAAAAGATCACCAGGGTGTATATCAGGGCGTTTCCGCTCTCTTTTGAGACCGTCGACATCGTGAGCGCGATGGCGAAGTAGGCGAGCAAAAACCCGAGCGTCACCGCCCCGAAGATCAGGATGGCGGCAAACTCCTCGAGCGTCGGGATGATCGAGAAGACGAGGAGCATCGCGAGCGATATGGCGAGCGCAAGCACCATGGCAAACCCGAGGGCGGCGATGCCCCCGAGCGCCTTGCCGTTGATGATCTCGTCGCGGTAGACCGGGTGCGAGAGGAGCGACTTCAGGGATCGAGTCTCCTTCTCCTTTGAGACCAGGTCAAACCCGATGGCGAGGGCAAGGACGGCGCCGAGCGTCGTCATGTAGGTCATCATGGCGCTGAATATGAGCATGATCGAGGGTTTTTCGGGCATCCATCCTGCAGGGCCATCGAACTCGGCCCCCTGCATATACTGGAGCTGCTGGTTGTAGGACTCGAGCATGGTGTTGTAGCTCTCGATACCCGAGTGCATGCCGATCGCCGATATAACGAGGAGCAGGCCGAGGATGATGACGAACCGCCTGCTGGTGATATGGTCGGAAAACTCTTTTTTCGCTACGTTGAACAATCGATCCAGTGCCATCGTTTCACCTCCGGTAGACCGCCATGAAGACGTCCTCGATATCCGGTTCCTCGACCCGCATCTCGCGGACATGCGCGCCTTCGGTAAAGAGAGCTGCTGCAAGCCGGTCCCTGATATCGGCCTTAGCCCGGACGATCGCCCGGTTCCCGTTTCTTTCGATATCGATGATATCGGGGTCTTCGATATCGGGCAGGTGCTCGCGGGTCTCGACGACGATCCGGACGGCGTCGCCGTCCGGGGATGCGAGCGCCCGGGCGACCTCTCCAAGCGTTCCCTGCGCGACAAGTCTCCCCTTTGCGAGCAGGCCGACGGTCCGGCAGACCGCCCTGACCTCGGAGAGGATGTGCGAGGAGACAAAGACCGTCTTTCCTTCGCCGGCAAGGCGTTCGACGAGTTCGCGGTACTCCCGGACGCCCTCCGGGTCGAGGTTTGCCGTCGGTTCGTCGAGGAAGAGCACTTTCGGATCGTTGATCAGCGCCTGGGCGAGGCCGAGCCGCTGCTTCATCCCGCGGGAGTACTCGCCGGCCTTCTGCGTGACGCCGTCGAGGTGGACCAGCTCAAGGAGTGTGGTGATCCGCTCCTTTCGCTCCCGCGCGTTCATACCGTAGAACCGGGCGAAGTAGTCCAGGTTTTGCTCGCCGGTCATGTTCCCGTAGAACCCGACGTCCTCGGGGAGGTAGCCGATGATCTTCTTCACCGCGAGCGGATCCTTTGCGACCTCGATGCCGTCGACCAGGCACCGTCCGCCGGTGGGTTCGATCATGCCGGTGAGCATCAGGATCGTCGTGCTCTTCCCCGCTCCGTTCGGACCGAGAAAGCCGAAGACCTCGCCTTCCCCGACCGTAAGGTCCAGGCCGTCGACGGCCGTCTTCCCGTTATACACCTTCGTGAGTTTTTCTGTCCGTATCATCCGTTCACACTCCGCCGGTTCGGCCGGGCGGCGCCTAATGCAGACTTTGATGCTCTCTTATTAACGTCTTCTGTGACACGCATCTACACGTCGGGACGGGATCGCGGTTTTGAACCGCTGCAGAACCGCAATAATCCCGAAAGAGCCCGCAGATCCGTCGCGGATCCCGGAATTACCGGTGTGCCGGCTCACGCACAATACGATCTGCCCACGCGCGCGCCCCCGTCTGGCGTTTCACATAAGGGGATAGGCGCGAACGAGGATAAAGCAATGGTAAACTACGAAAATTATCGAACTTATGATCCCGGGGGCCCGATGCAGTCATCTGGCGACCGGAGTCGCCCTATTCCCGGCGCACTCCCGGGCTGCGGGCTCATGCCATGATAGGTGCAATCGCACCCGTCTTCTCCCCCGCCGGCCTGCGAAGGGAGCCGTAATCCGGAAACCTTTTCTTCTGGTGCTCAAAAGGTTCTCCCGGTGCAGTATGAGAAGGTTATTCGGTGCAGCAACGGTCATCGTGCTCCTGTCCCTGGTGCTTGCGGCAGGGTGTACGTCGTCCCGGCCCCCGGCGGGCTACGTGACGATCCGGAGCGTGGATATCAGCATCCCGGACGGACAGCCGCCATCAAACGTCACCACCGTCGTGGTGGTACCTTACCTCGACGCGGTGTACGCCGACGTCGGCAACGTCGACCTGCGGATCAGCGCGAAGGAGGCCGGGACCGATATCGTCGTCGCACAGAAGGTTCTTTCGATCGGCAACCTCACAAACGGCAGGACGGAGAAGGCGGAGGTCACGCTTGCGCTCGAGAACGGCAGGCGTTACGACATATGGGCGACGGTATGGCAGGACGGGCGCATGCGGGAGTCGGGTTCGGTGAGCGTTTCTCTCCCCGACAGGACGACGGCCGGGCGGAGGTTGGCCTACTCGTTCCTTGCCGTCACCGCGATCGACGTCATGACCCCCGATATCGGTGCCGACCCGATAACGCTCGATATCATCACCGGCATCAAGAACAGCGCCGCCGCCGCATCCGGGGACCTTGCCATGGATATCCGGGTCGTCAACCTTCAGACCGGGATCACGGCCGTCCGCGAGTCCCGACCGCTCGGAACGGTCGCCGGGGAGGGAGCTGACGAAAAGCAGGTGCGCGTCACGGTCCCGAACGGCTACGACTACGAGATCAGCATCAAACTCGTCGAGGGGGGTGCGGCCTTTGCGACCAGCACCGGACGCGTCACCCTGGCCCCGCCGCCGCAGGTGATCCTCGGCAACGGTGCGGTCCTCGATTCAGGCAAGGTCACGTCGCCGGTCTCCCTCCCGGTCCCGACCGCGGCGCCGACGTCGCCGTCCTCCGCACAGGTCGGGCAGTTTAAGATCCAGAGCGGCGGTGAGCCGACTCCGACACAGGCGTCAGGATTTACGGCCGCGTTCGCCGCCGCAGCGCTCCTCGGCGCCGGGGCTGCGGTGCGTGCGGGGCGGAGGAGGTAGGAGGGTGCCGGAGGGCCTCACGGCGTGGAGGGCGTACCTCTATGTCGTCTCGTTCATCGCGCTCATCATCGTGATTGCAGGCAGCGTGAACCTTATCGCGGTCGCAATCGAGGTCTTCGCCTACCCGGCGCCCCAGCCCTACCCGGCATCGCAGTACTACTACTCCGCTCTGCCCGGGAGCGTGGCGCAGGTCGCGGTGGGGTTCATCGTCTGGGCATATCACTGGAGGCTGCTTGGGAGGGAACGCTGAAGGCAGTATCCTGCCCGGGCGCCGCCTGCATCCATGCTCGTGCGTACTCCATGCGGAACCTCTATCCGGCATCAGGGATCAATGAACAGATAGACTGACCATGGGAGCAAAGCGACTGAACCGTATGGCGATGCGGGCGGCGACCGAGAGATCGTTGATCGACGCGACTGCGCTGATACAGGGCAGGGAATTTGAATCGATCGAGGAGGCGAACGCCTTCCTCCAGAAGGTGCTGAAGGAAGGTGGTCTGCCGCCTGCCCCCGCGGATACTCCTCTTCTGCAGGCGCAGCAGGTCGCGTACGATGCAATGGAGGCTACCGGGCGCCGCCGGGTGGTGCTGGCCAGGCGCGCACTTGAGATATCCGAGGACTGTGCCGACGCATGGGTGATCCTGGCCGGAGAGGAGAGAAAAAGCCTGCGAAAAGCGCTGGAGTATGCCCGGAAGGGCGTGGCTGCCGGGGAACGGGCACTCGGGAAGGAGGTCTTTGAAGAAGAGGTCGGGAACTTCTGGACGCTGATCGGGACACGTCCCTACATGAGGGCCCTGTTTGCACTTGCAGAACTCCTCTGGGCTACCGGGGATAAAGACGAGGCAATCGGACTCTACCAGGAGATGTTGCGGCTCAACCCCGATGATCGCCAGGGGGTCCGGTACATCGTCATGCAGATCTTTGCGGAGGCGAACCGTGACGACCTGCTTGAGTCGATCCTGGATGAGCACGGAGAAGATCCCACGGCAACAGTCGCGTACGCACGAGCGCTCTGGCTGTTCCGGAAGGAGGGGGCCGGACCTGCAGCTGATGCGGCACTCGATGATGCACTGCAGAAGAACCCGTTTGTCCCGCAGTATCTGCTTGCGTTCCGGGCGTTGCCGTCGCGGATGCCCGACTATTACGGCCTCGGCGACCGGAACGAGGCGATCGTATACGCCATGGCTGCACTCGATGGATGGATCGGAACGGAGGGTGCGCCGGCGTGGCTCGCGTCGCGCGTGCGAAAGATGCGGAGCAGCAGGTAACCTTCCTGCAAGGCTCGGGCGTGTTTTCACGAGAGCCCTTTCTCCTCGATGAAACGGGCAAGCAGGCGCACCTGCGCGGCATCGCCGACGGCCTTCTCCCACTCTTCCCGGACGGAGTCGAAGGTCTCGTTGCAGTAGTCGGGCGCTTCTTCGAGGAGGTCTGACCCTGAATCCTGTTCAAACCGCCGGATCCCGAGGAGGATGCCCGCGCAGCAGAGGCGTGACTCTTCAACCATACCCCGCTTGAGGTATAGCATCATCTCGCCCTTGTGCGGTTCAAGCGCATCGTCCAGCATCTCCCACGCCCGTTCGGATGGGTAGACGTAGCCGTCGCGCCTCCTGCCCGAGGTTTCCCAGACCTCTTCTATATCGATGCAGGAGAGGTCGCTTGCGACGCTTTCGGCAACACCTTCGGTATCGACCATCCGGAGGACGTCGCGTGCGATACCTTCCGCCCTGGCCGCGAGAGCAGAATCGTCGTAAATGAGTCGTGCAAGGACGAACCGCGCCTGATCGACGCTGAGGGAGTCGAGGAGGGGGGTGGAGGAGACGGTTTTCTTTCGTCTCGGCATGCTGATGGTAGGTGTGCCGGAGGAGATAGGGTTATCGTTATGGTCGCAGAGGGTGAT
>MPOY01000585.1 GCA_001896715.1 Methanoculleus sp. EBM-46 | reverse complement strand
GAGTTTGAGGGGACCTACTTCGACCTCCTCTACACCCGGGACTACGGGAACCTGGACGCGGTTCCTCCCGGCGCGGGCGAGGTGCTCGGCCGGGCGACGATCGAGGCGACGGTCACCGACGCCTCCCTCTCCTTTGATAGCCCGGCGGTCTACGCCGTGGACCACGGCGAGATATCCCGGGTGCTCTCTTTCACCCACACCTACTCGGGGCAGGCTCTTGCCGGGGAGGTCATCGAGGCCCGGGGTGTCGTGGAGCAGCACGGCGACGAGCGGTGGCTGATCGTCGGGACGACCCGCGAGGCAAAGGGAGAGCATATCGTATCCAGGACGCTGCTTGAGAGCGTCTAGAAGAGGTCGGAGAGCCTCCTTGGTCCGGCGGTGCACCGCTCGACGTGTGGGCAGCCGTCGCAGGGGGCGCGGAGGGGCCGCGGCGGGAGCTCGCCCGCGACAACCCGTTTTGCCGCCCGGATCGCCCTGATCATCTCCCGCCGGTCCCGCGGCTCCGGTTCGACGAACCGGCAGATACCGCTTGCGACGTACTCGACGTAACCGCCGGCGACGGCCTGGCCGAGGGTCTCCTTCAGGCAGGCGACGTAGCAGGCGATCCTGAGTCGGTCGGTGCCGTAGGCGCCGGCGCGGGGCGCGGTGCTCGACCGGGTGATGGCGAACGTGCCGTCCTCGAACACCTTGTCGACCCTCCCCCGGATGCCGAGGGTGTCGGACTCTACGGTAAGATCGGTCTGGACGGGCCGCTGCCAGGCGGTCTCGCGGCAGGCGTTGATGCACTCATCGAAGAGTTCCCGGGTATCCTCCTCTCGATCGGGGAGGATGCAGAGAACCTCCTGCCAGATCTGTTCTCTCTCCAGGAGTTCGCCGAGGTGCGCGGAGACCTGCTTGCAGACGGTGTAGCGGGGCGACTCTTCGCGCTCCTCCGAGCGCTCGAAGTAGTAGCGCCGGGGGCAGATGTGGCAGGCGATGACGCCGGAGACCGGGATGTAATCGTCCATACGCATCGGTTGAGAGAGGTACGTCTTTCCTCTTTATATGGGGGTATCTTCTGTGCCGGCGGGGGGGATGCGGCCGCCCTGGTGCCGCCCATCCGGGCCGGCGGGGGGATGCGGTTTGGGACCAACCCTTATGCCGAAGCGGGTCACAGATGAATGGTATGGCTAACCGCGAGATATCGGTCAACATCCCCGGCGACCTCGACCCGGTTTACTCGAACCGGATCCAGATCGCTTACAAGGAGGATGAGTTCACGTTCCTCTTCCTGCACGAGATCCCCGGCACGAACCAGGCGCGGGCAAAAGCGATCGTCTCGATCAGTCCCCGGCACGCGAAGAACCTGGTCGAGGTGCTCGCGAAGAGCGTC
>MPOY01000072.1 GCA_001896715.1 Methanoculleus sp. EBM-46 | reverse complement strand
GTTATTGAACTGGGAAGAGAGGTCAGAAGAATGTCGAAGATTGGAATAGGTTTTGCAATAGCAGTAGTGATCGTAGCGACAAGCAGTTGCCTTTTTTTACCACAATTAACCGGCGCCCCTGCAGAAGGCTCTATCTCTCTGGAACCCCAGATTCTACCGCTTGACGCATTTGGAGTGAGAAGAGCAGAGATAGTGGTTGAAGGAACGAAGGTGGGAGTCTTCTCTTTTTGGATTGAAAATGATTCTCTTAACCTCAGTTTTGAGAGTCTTGATGGGTGGATGTTCAGCAGAATAGCTTTCGAAACTGAAGAAGCGCTTGGGGAGTTTGAACTTGACGAGAGTGGCAAGCTAGATATAGCATCCTTTTCTACAAACGTGTCTTTCGAGAATGTTGTCGATTTCGCTTCCTATGAAGTTGCTCTAGATTTTCTTGGTGATTTTACAACGAGTTTCTTCGCCGCAATTTATCTGGAAATGAGAAACTCCGACGACATTGAGATCTCAACTATTCCAACAGTCTATCTTGGTACGATATTCAGAGACTCAGGCCAGATTGATCTGAATGCAATACTTACCGGTGAACTTCACGTCGAACGCAGGAATTGTTTAGCCTATTGTGATCTCTTTCTTATAAATGAGGGCAACACCGAAGCTTCACTTGTTACTGTAGAGCTTCTCCTTGAGATCGAAGAAGAGGGAACCTGGTTTGAGTTTGAGAAAGTGAAATTGGTTTCCTTTGAAGACGAACTGAATATTGCACCGGGGACTTACCTGAATATAAGTAATGAGATACCTGTAAAAGGTAGAACAAGAGTCACAGCTGATATTCACTCGATAAACAGTGACAGCATTCGACTGGTTTGTATATTTGAAAGTGATTTCTAAGCATACGTTTGTATTTGATTTATGGTATTATAAATACTGAAATTCCATTGTTCTTCTTATAATGATTACTTCGGCACTTTTTATTTCTTATTGAGATATTTCGGGGTGGCCTGGCACATAGTTGCATATCAATCGACTGGATAAGGATTTTTTGCACCCATTGAGGTGGAGGTGGTGTTATGAAAAGAAGCATGAGCTTGTTTATTATCTTATCAGTGATAATAGCAGTGTTTTTTACTGGCTGTTTTAGAAATCAACAGGAAGATCGCTTAATAGTCAGAGAATTTGGACCTGATGAGATTCAGTACGAATTGAACTTGATAGCGGGGCTAAAGAGTTCATATGATGTTGAAGTATTCGTAGATAGAGATACTGTCAAAAAGATAGCTACAGTTTATGCTTGGACTGAAAACGACGATACGCTATATCTTAAATTTGAAGCAGTAGAGGGATGGAAGCTTCTGGAAAGTCGTGCTGCTACATCATTAGCACTTTCGGGTTTTCCCAAGAACGAAAGAGGGCAGACTGACCCGGCGCTCTTCTCAGGCGAGACTCATCTTTTGCCTCTGGATGACTATACTATTCAGATGGATTTGGGAAAACTGGAAGATAGTCAAAGAGTATACTTTGCTTATTATCTTGAGCTTAGAGAAGCAGGTACCAGAACCAGGGTAAAATACGGCATATGTATAAACTCTTTCATATATCACGACGATACTCCAGTGATAGACAAGAAACCAAAGCTCGAGGGCGATATAGATGATCCGCTTGTCAGAGGTTTTACCTACGATTGGGAAATCGAGAAGAGTGTCGATCCCGAATCTGTGGAGTTGAAACTCGGAGAATCGGCGACTATAACCTATACTATCAATGCGACCAGAACTCCAGTAGATGGATCTTTTTCGCTTTTCGGGGCAGTTAACCTCAACAGCACCGGCGAATTGCCAGCTTCAAGCATTGAGATCAGCGTAATGCTTCAGTATCTTCTTGGAGATGAATATACAGATCTGGAAGGATTCACCGCGATAAATCTCGATACTTCGGCAACTCCCACTTTGAATCCGGGAGAATCCAGCTCATATAAGTATGATTTCGGCTTCGATCCAAAGGAAGGCGTTGATGAGTATAGAATTCTGGCTTCGATTACAGCGGACGATATCTTCCCCTTCACTCTGGATGCGACCTTTACATTGAGTGGACTTGCAGAATCAACGGACGCCACCGCAACGATAGCTGACCAGTTGAAGGACATAGAAAGCGTAATACCCGGTGGGTTTAGTGCAGCATATGTACCACCGACAACGGGGAGCTGGGTTTTGGAGCAACCAGGAGATGGAGTTCAGACCTTCTCGCTAGTCTATGAGGTTCTCCTTACTAACGAAAAGATAGAAGATCCACAACAGGATTTCTACATACTCGATAACACGGCAACACTGACCGAACATAACAGCAAGACCGAGCACTCAG
>MPOY01000254.1 GCA_001896715.1 Methanoculleus sp. EBM-46 | reverse complement strand
CCGGGACCTCTTTGCCCGGGCGGGGTTCGTCTCGTTCGTCGTCGATACCGAGCAGCTTGAGGGCGAGACCCTCTTCGTGATCCGGGCGATGCGGGACCTTTGCCGGATGGGGGCGTGAGCAGTTTTTCGAGAGTTTTTAGCTGATAGTGGTGATGGGAGGCGGGGCGAGAAATGCATGGGTTGCAGGCGTTCTCCTCTTTTCCCTCACCACTTGAGATAACTCTCTGTAGAGCCTTGCATTTTCAAGGTTCTCCTGGATTTTATCAAAAATTATTCCCATCCTGATGCATTTGCGTACTTGATTCGGGCACATAGTACGCCTGGTTCCTGCTGTTTGGTTTATCCGGAATTGTCAGAGAGATCCTCTTTGCATTAACAAGTTCTCTCAGGCGATTTTTAGCCCATGTCCGCGTCTTTCTAAACAAGATGCTGATCTCCGTAGCCGTAAATGGGTGGACCTCGCATACCCTGACAATCATCTCCTCCCTCTTTTCCGGGGAAATTCTCTGCCCAAGGCTCTGAATTTCATCCCGAAGGACATCCGGGAGTGATGATAAAATATGTTCTCTTCTTAGTTCTATCTGGGTATCTTGTACTTTTAACTGGGTAACTAAGTCTGAATCTGGCTTATTTTCAGTTTCTATCTGGGTATCTTGTACTTTTAACTGGGTAACTAAGTCTGAATCTGGCTTATTTTCAGTCTCTATCTGGATATCTCGTACTTCTCTCTGAACATCTAAATCTGACTCTGTTTTTTCTTGCAGGCAGATTTCAGATAGCGTATAATATGTCCCGGGTCCATGCGAATGTTGCTCCAGAATGCCCAACCCACGGAGTCTTTTAAGGAGGTTGCTTGCCTTTGGCGTATCATATCCTGTCAGTTTTCTGCACTCTTCGTTTGAAACGCAGCCATTATTCCTTGCAAAGACTAAAGTGCGGGCTTCCTCTCCAGAGAGGTTGAACTGATTGAACTGGTTTAACCAGGCAAGCGCTGCCTCATCCATTAACTGGTGAAGCGAGAGCGTCGCAACAAAGGTGTTGTCCGCCTTAGAAGACTCAAAGTGAGGTGGGGGAAGTTGGGCCTCTTGCATCTTCTTCTGGACTTTTGCGATACCAGAACCCTTATTTTCTGCATATTCTGTCTCGTGTAGGACGCTTGCGATCGTCTGATTCCTGCTCTGTGAACCTGGCGTACCGATACGTTCGATTGGTTTCAAAGAATATCCAGGATTATGGAACTCGATTCTATCAGTAAATCGAATCGCCAGGGTGGGTCCGGCTACCTGATAGTCACGGTGCATAACTGCATTTACGAGGACCTCACGAATTGCATCGTATGGGATTGCAGGCTTTTCCTCCCGTGTTAGACTACCTTTCGGAAATGAAAACTCTCGCTCCATATCATCCATAATTGCAGCTTCTGCTTTCGGAAGGAGGGTCAGCAACGCTTCTCTCAGTTCAATGGAGTAGTATATGCCATCCGTCTCGCCTCCCCAATCTCTTCCCTTAACCCGGACATAATCAAATCGCATCATCGAAAAATAGCGCCGTAGTACTTTTTCTGTCCCAAACAGGAGCAAGCCTGCGATAGTTGGTTTTGAGATCCCATCCGTGCTCTCGATGCAATGAAGGGCGCCGAGCAACTCCTCATCTGTATAACGCAGTTCCGGCGCATTGGGGTTCTTTTTTGCCCGCAGCCTTCGATACTCATCTAATGCATTCGGGTTTATGTCCAACAACGACGTTTGGGGGAGCAGAGTCTCATCATATGGCCGGATATTGCGCAGTTGAAATAACTGGGCTAAATCGTCCGGGGTGCAAACCTGATCAGTTGGTCCAACCCGAATATATGTTCCCTTATCAAGCCCTTGTTTTTTCACGAAAATTGGTTTTACTCGTGCTTCTGCTTCAGGTGTGTATACGCAGATTACTGTTTTTCCCTCCAGTACCCCACTCTGGATTTTTGGACGGAGAATTTCATTGAATTTAGACGAACACTGAGTTGCCAGATCACTCTGAAGTTTATCTGGATTATCGACACCCACAATGGTATATTTTGGATTGGCGCTTTTATCCTCCTTGATGCCGAGGAGAAGATACCCGCCATCAAGTCCAATCGTATTTGCATAAGCACACACCGTCTGCATCACAGAGTTTCCGATCTCGTTGCCGAGTTTCACCTCCAACCGAATATGTTCATCCCTTTGTAGGAGTTGTT
>MPOY01000256.1 GCA_001896715.1 Methanoculleus sp. EBM-46 | reverse complement strand
CTCACTTTGCGAGACCTTGTCCCACCTTCCTGAGCATTTTCCTCTTCCCTCGCCGAATCCATGATCACAGTGTTGTCTCTGCACCCACTCCGGGGTAACACCCCGAACCCCGCAGCTCATTATCCTCCCCAAAACACCTCTGGCGTCCAACCATCTCAAGAGCTTCCGCTCTTCACCCCCGGTAAGAGATCCGCAATACCACAGATACTACACGCCTACATTAAACTCGAGCAGTCTTAACCAGATTCCCAGATTCTTCTCATGATCCGGTGAGATGCACCTGAACCAGCGCTCACCCGCGATCGTAACAATCGAGTAATACCCAATGAACCGGAGGATTTTCTTCAATCCCGGTCGAATAAGCGGTTTACAGCCGTGATCGAGCCCCGGTGGTTCTGGCAGAGCATCCAGATTCCGGCGTACCAGCACCCGGATCACTACCTGGATCAGGAGAGACACTGCCAGCAGCGTCACGAGAGCCGTGATCCGTTCCGGTTTCTTCAGATAAAGAGTATCGACCATCATCGGCCGTTTGATGACCGAAAAGTTATCCTCCACCTTCTTCTGCTCCTTGTAGAGTCGGAGAACCTCACGTGCTGGTGCATTCTCTTCAGAAACATTTGTCATCAAGACAAACGACTCAGCCTTGCGCAGTTCGGTCAGGTAGACCTTTTGCTGCAACTGTGGTTCACCGGCTCGGATCACCCATTCGGTAACCTGGATCTTTGGTCGCGGATTCTTTCCCGGTCTTCCCCGTGGATTCTTCTCGGTGACGAGAGTTTCAAGAGACAGATCGACTTTCCAGAGTCGATGTTTGCGAAGGCTTTTGCGTGCTTCTTCAAGCGCGCGTTGTGCGTCTGTCTCACAGGCAAACTGTTTTTTGGTCATTCCCTTGAGAACTGCAACGAACTCCTCCTGCTTTTTCACCAGGGTTGTCTCGAATTCATCGCGTCGATGATTGCTCCGGAAAACAAGAAAACGACAAGATATTCTGTCATCGGTTGTTCGAGTGAACTCCTGTACGTCGTAGGTCTCCAGCGTATCCTTGTCGGTATCCCGATATGACCCGATAGGTATCCAGGCATCCGCCTCGTAGGCTGCCCGGGTCACCTGGGCAGCAATCTTCTTGCTGAAACTTGCCGGGCACCGGGTGACGAACTGGAAATTGTTTTCCAGCAACTTCCGGATGTTCGGGGCAGTTGCCAGTTTCGCATCGGCGATGTAGATGGCATCAGTACGAGAGAGCGGATCCAGCTCAGCGAGCCTCTGGATGATCGCAGTGTTCCAGATACAATCTGCCTCGTTGCCGTCACGAATGGTGGTGATGAGCGGGATACCGAACGGGTCGCAGACCTGGCCGAGCATAATCTGAACGAGGTCATTTCTCTTCTCTTTGCTGTGACCGCGACAGATGGTGGGAGCCATGGGGGGAGAGTCTTCCGATCCTTCGTAGGCGCCGTATAGGGAGATTGAGGTGGTGTCACCGTGGAGGACGGGGTGAAATGGGATAGAGAACGCGGTGTAGACCCGAAGGGCGAGCGAGGTGAAGAGGTACTCACACCCGGCGGCAAAGAGCCGGTCTAAGAAACAGGAAAAGGCATCCCGGGTCAGCCATTCAGGACGCACCTCCGGGGTGAAGAGGAGATCCATATCCATCCCCTGGTAGTGTTCAAAGATGCTGTAGATCGGGAGACGTGACCCGGAATGGATGAAGGGGAGCAGAACAATGGCTTTTCCCAGGTTGCCAGGGCTCACCCGCCACTGGCTCTGGTCCCAGGTAAGAGCTGCATTGATGGTTTCGACAAACTCGATCCGGTCGAGGAACGAGGCAACGGCGGTGGCGGTGAGGGGTGTTTGCAAGGCAACGAGGTGCCGCTTTTCAGCAGTCTGTTGGATGAGATGGGTGAGGGAAGAGAGCTGAGTTGGTGGAGGATGAGGCATAAGAAGTATATAGTAAAGGAAGTAGTTGTACTTTTTGGTATATAAATATAATTATGTGCTACGGTACCGGAGGGTTCGCAAAGTGAG
>MPOY01000482.1 GCA_001896715.1 Methanoculleus sp. EBM-46 | reverse complement strand
TACACCCCGTAGACGGCGGACGACTTTTCGTCCAGCATCTTTGCCCCCCAGAGGGTTCGGCCCGTAAGGGGGAACGTAGCAAAGGCTTCGTTTATGATGACCAACTCTCCGACGGGGATGCCTTCCCGTGCAGATACGTGTTCGAGCGCTTCCGCCCGATAGGTCTGCAGGTCGAACGAACCTTCGATACCTGTCTGTGCGCTCGCCACCGGCACGGATACCATTCCCGCGATGAGGAGTGCCAGAACGACGGGCAATCCCCCGATTGTTTTTGGTTGCATTGTTCGCCTCCGTGTAGATTGGTGGAGGCACGACGCAACGCTTTTACAGTTCGAAAGCCCAGATCGTCATGCCTCCGGGCACGTGGGGTGCGTCATCCGGTCGTCAACCAGGGATGAGCAGCCCCACACCTTTTGCAGACGCCGTTTTAAAGCATCCACACAATGACATGAGTAGCGATCTATTTAGAAATTCTGTCCAATTCATTTACACGTCGGCAGGTTTTTGCCGAAAGTGAACGGAGAGAACCCTCCCCGGAAGACGAAGGCACAGGAGAGAACCCATTCTCACGGCGGTATATGCCGTACAGGATACAACAGCCTCTGACTGTCGCACTTGCGCGCGCCCTGCACCCGAAGTACCGGGCTCTGTCGATGGACGGGCAGGCCTGCCGGGCAATTGCATAAACTGTATCAACTATGAGCGACAGTACTTTCAACCTGTACAAAAACCCGTTGAAACCAGAACGCTCCTATCCAGTGATCTTATGAAAAAGAGCCAGATTGTCATCTGGAGTATCCTCATCGCCCTCGTCCTCGTGCATTATTTCTACATGCCCGAACAGCCCGAGGTCACCAGGGGAGAGATGCATATCTCTTTCGACTCCCGGGAGTGCCGACCCGACCTGGTTGACCTCTGGAACACACTTGTACAGGAGCAGACGTTTTTGAACGAGTCGGCCGTGCTTATCCAGTTGAACCAGTATATCGACAAAGACGGAACAGTGCAGTGCACCGAACTCCACTGGATCGGCTACGTAGACGGGGAGGAGCACGCGTACGGGGTATATGTCCACCAGGGCGGCAACGTATATTGTAACGACCAGATATTCGACTTCCCCATGCAGGGGGTACATCCCCTCGCCATATTACGCGAAGCCGACAGGATCGAGTTTGATGATCTCACTCGCGGAGAATACGATATAACGCTCACGACGTTCAAACACGACGGTCCAATGACTTACAACAAAACCAACGGCGACCTGTATGCCTTCGTGGACGGATCGCTCCGTCCCCTGAAGGAGGTCACGTTCTCTTCCGAAGTCTCCCGGCATGTGATCGAGATCTTCCCGGAGATCGGGCAATCGGGCGGAATTACGACCGCAGAGAGCATACCGGATCGCATCATTATCTTCCCCGAGCAGGAGATCCTACTTTCCGCGGTAAAGATTTCGATCACGCAATTTCTCCCTCCTTTCAAGAAAACCAGGTTGTTATCCTCCCCATGGACCTGTCCCCCCTCGTCGTAGCTCCCTGCCTCTCCACAGCCGGAGCTCCAATCCGTGGGACTCGCCTTTCCCTCCTCCCTCTCCGATCCTTCAGGAATCAGTCTTACGAGTAGTATTTCTCACAGATCGGTCCAAACGCCTCTACGACATCCCAACACCGTTTACTCATGTTGAGGATCCCTTCACACCATACTGTATCCGTACTGGGATCGTATCGATGGGATTCAACCACTCCATCGAAAAATGTCATCACCCACTTGAGCGTGGGTCGTGCTGTCGGTTTCCCTGTCTGATTGGGAACAGTCTTACCGAGCTGCTCCAACCGTTCCCTCAGTTGGTACTCTCCCAATGAGTATACCGCCAGCATTAGCGTCATCATCATTCCCAGGGCCTCGATACGACCTACTTTCTTCAAGAATACATCAGATATCGCAAAACTCGAATCATTCAAGAAGCGGAACCCGCGCTCAACCACATCCTGATTCTTATACTGGGCAAGGAGGTCTTTTGCAGAGAGGTTGAGATCATTGGTAGCAAGGACAAATCTGCCCAGAGCGGCCTGTTCTGCTGCCCAGGCAGCCTCGTTTGGCCTGATGGCTGCTACCAGCAAATACACCGTCTCGGTCACCTCATCCTTCTTCGGCCGCCCCCGGCGGCCAGGAGCCCGTCTCCGCTGGGTGACAACGGAAACAGACTCAAACTCGTAAAAGGGATAGGTCCGGATCCAGCGCTCAGCCTCAGCGAGAGCGTCTGCCTCACAGGCAAATTCACGAGTATTAAGGTGGATAAGGGCTTTCTTCACCTTCTCATCCTCTTTTGACCGGCGCTTCTCCAGGGTCTTCTCCTGCTTCGCGTGGTTTGCGGCAGAGCGGTACACCACCCATTTCTGGTGTACGCCACCATAATGGGCCTCGGTCTCGAAGAACGAGTATCGGGGATCGGCCATCGGGGTGAGGGGAAGATCCCGGCGAAGCAGCGCCTGCTGTTCACCGATGGTTCCTGGTACCAGAGTAACGAAGAACGTCTTTTCATCGAGTTTTTTGAGGGAATCCCCGGTATAAAACGCAGAATCAGCGATACAATAAAGGGGTTCCGGGAACGCGACCTGGCTCCGGAACCGGGCAAGCATCTCTGGAAGAGCAACCTTATCGTCGCTGTTCCCGGAAAGGAGTTTCATGAAGAGCGGGACACCAACCTGGTTCACGATGAGACCCAGTCCAAACCGGTTCAACTCCCATCGTCCGTCTTTGGGATAGCCTTGCGTAATACGGATCGTAGGATGAGGGTCAGAGGTATCGTAGGCACCGTGGACGCTGAAGTTGGTGGTGTCAAGATGCACCTGATGATACCCGAGCTGGGTCACGAGGAAGATCTGGCTGATGATCTCCTGGTAGAGGCGTTCCGGGCCATACTCCTTGATGGCGTCGAGCGTTCTCCCAATGACATCATCGGTGAAATCGGCAGCAGTGACCTCTTTTCTGAAAAGGCGTTTCAAGGGTTTGTTTTCGAACCAGGCGGCAAACAGGTAGAGTCGACGCTGAGTGAAACCAAGACCGTTCAAGATGAGCGCAAGGACGATATCACCATGGGTCAGGGTGTGATGCCGAAGTTTCGGCAGTCGTGCGTTGACCAGATCGACGATGCCAAGTCCTTCAACAAGTGCAGCAATGATCCCAAGATGATCCAGACGTTTGGTGAAGGATTTAGAGGTAACCTGCTCTGATACCATCCCAGTTAAATATGGAAGAAGTTAATTAATAATGCTTGTATAGATATTTAAATATATAATGCCCTAGCTTGAGGTTAGCTTGATGCAGTTGATTAATTCAGAAAGTGAGGATTGTTACCGCGGAAAGTAGGGGAGATCGCCCGGGCCGACTCCGTTGTCCATGCATGACGTGCAGGCGGCGCCCGGAGACTCTGAACGCATCCTCGATAAGCCGCGGGATGATCCGGGAAAAGGGGCAAACGGTGCAGTTATAGAGAACTATCGAACGGCAATCAGATACCGGTGCCGGGCACACGCTCCCCGGAGATCGCGGGCTTCCCCGATCCGTGGGCTTGTACACACTCTTTCGCATCGGCGCAGATGTAGTAACGTACGAACCGTCCTCTCTTCTCGTCTCTGACAATACCGTCCCGGAGCAGCGGTTTCATATGCCAGGTGACGTTCGCGCCCGACATAATGAGCCGGGCCGCGATCTCTTTTCTCGTGCTTCCCGGGTGCTGCAAAACGACATTGAGTATCCGGCTCTTTGCCTGCTCGTTGAGATATCCCGCCACTTTTCGTTCCAGACCGGGACAGGTGCCCGTGTCGACGTAATATCTCATGCCTCTGCTGTTCGGCTCGGGGACGACCTTTCCCATCCTGCATAACAGCTCTACGTGGTAGCGGAGGGTTCCGATATTCATCCCGAGCAATTGGGAGAGAGAACTTGTATTGATTCCCGGATTATCACGTATGCATAGGTACACTGCATTCCGGGTTTCGTTCTCAAGGACGTTATTGCGCAGGACTCTCTTATGGCCGAAATGCAGCCATGCAAGCAGCGAGAATACGAGCTGCATCGGGACAAAGAGCACCGGAACGAATACGGATACGAGTCCGAGAATGACAATATCTAGAGGGATATTCCAGACGTACACCGGCATCAGATCCAACGGCACCTTTTCCGGATATGCGTCCTGAACGGCAGTGGCAGATGCGGCAGACGGCAGCAGTGCAAGGCAGAAGATGACCAGAGCGATTCCGGTAATCCGCATCCCCGTGACCATGGATTTACATGAAACCGGTATTAATAAAATGATTTGGTTTGGTAGGAGTTCGGCTTTGTTGAAAGCATGTGAGAGGTAATCATTTAAACATAAGCATTGCAATTCAGAACATACGGAATGGTTTCTGTCACACTCTCACCATACACGTTAAGTCTCCAGGTACCTGATGCAGGGCTGCTTATATCTACACGGATCCGTCCATCCAGACGTCCGCCAGAATCGTCATGGTACGAACCATACAGGCTTCCATTCGGTCTGTAGATCTCCAATTTCAGGGAGTGATCCGGGGTAAACCAGTTTAAGTCGATATTCAGTAAGGACATGCCGGCTGGTACATTGAACTGATGAATATCAGTCTCTCCCTGTGTGATCGTAAAGTACTCACGGGTTCCATACCCGTCCGCCCGCGAGAGAAGTCCCGCGACTCCGTCATTTTCGTTTCCGATACCTGCAGCTGAAACCATCGGCACGATGAAGGCGACGACGGCCAGAAGTCCTATAATGCGGCTGATCTTCATCAGAACCCACCGATGAGACATCGGAAGATCTCCGTATAAAAATTCTGTCTGATTTCTTTACACGTTTTATATACGCAAGTATTATGTCGAGCTCGGCGCGTGAGGGATCATCCGAGTGTCTCCGGAATAACACGCAAGGACATGGGCATTTCGCCGGAAAACGCCCATTCCGCACCTTTCTGAAAGACAAGCGCAGTGCGGAAAAGGTGTTGCGCGGAATAGTGAACTACCCCGCGCTCTCGGGCGGGGCTTCCTGCTTCATAGACAATACTTGCACCACAGAGATGTGATGTAGAGGCATCGTCTCCACCGGCTCGAAGGGCTGTTCCATCCCCACGCGGTGAATATTCACCGCAGCATTATAGTCTCGATCGGCAACAAACCCGCAGTATGGGCATTCGTGAACTCTTACCGAGAGATCCTTTTTCACGATACTCCCACAGTTCGAACACATCTGCGTCGTATCCCGGGGATCGATTTGAATGAAGTTCGTACCAGCACTTGCAGCCTTGTACGAAAGATACGAAAAGAATCGTCCCCACGACGCACTATGGATACTTCTCCGGAGCCCGCGAGATGTGCCGTTCTCTTTCAGATACTTGACATTCAGGTCTTCGACGCAGATCGCTACGTAGGTGTCAACGTACCGACGGGAAAGTTTGTGCAGGAAATCGTTCTTCTGGTTCGTGATATGGTCATACACCTTCTCCAGGTTCTTTTTTGCCTTCTTCCAGTTCTGCGAAAAGCGTTGCTTCCGGGCAACGCTCTGCTGTAACTTCTTGATCCGGTCGCGTGAGTACTCATAGAACCGGGGGTTCTCGATCACCATACCGTCGCTATCGACCGCAAACGAATCCAACCCAACATCGATCCCGACAGACCGCCCTTCACGCTTCGACACGGAGACTTCCTGTTCTCCCTGAACGATCACATACCATCGATCACCGGAACGGGTGATCAGGATGCCCTTCACCTTCCCGCTGTAGGGTCGATGCATGGTGAACGGGATTGTTCCGATCTTCGAGAAGGCAATCCTGCTGTTTTCCCGGTCGATCTTGAATCCGGACTGATTGTAGTTGAGCGTCCGATACCGGGATGCGCTCTTGAACCGGAGGTTGCCGATCTTGCGTCCTCTCTTCTTCGTCTGCGACAGAGCACGGATGTTGCTCCAGAGGGCATAGTTCACCATCTGAAGGACTTTGGAGTACACGTCCTTCAGAAACGGGTTCTCCTCTTTTAACGTGACAATCCGTGCTTGCATTCCTCGCATTGTCAGGGACGATCCGTTCTCGCGCGCAGTGTTGCATTCTTCAAGAAGTTTGTTGTAGAGCCACCGACAGGTATCGAGTGCGGTATCCAGCCGTGCTTCTGTGGTTGCATCTGGATACGCTCGATACTTGTAGGAAATGAGCATAGACAACAAGAGAGTTCACCTGAAAGAAGATATACGTGATCCGTGCAGGGTGAACGTGAAGAAGGGCGGCGCCGCTTTCATCCCCGGCCTAAAGACCGGGGACTTCCCGCTCCGCCCCCTTCACCCCCGCAAGTTAAACCCCACTTCATGGAACTTTTCCGAAAAATAGGTAGTGAAACAAGAGATTACTCGCGACGGAACCAGGGCTCTTTCTCCAACAAAACCCGAATGTGCAAATAATTTGCTTATGTTATCGGTTAATGTAAAAGAGTACCGCAGGCTAACCCGCTCCTCTCCATTTCATTATTCTCTGCCGAGCAGATTCCTGCCCGGCACCGTATCTCCCGGCAGGTGATCCGGCATCATCCCGACCACCCTGCACTCAGCACGTGAAAACTATCGAAAGGAATGCGTGAAAAACCATCTCTTAACAGTCTCTGCTCCAAGATCTGCCGAAGCGCCCATGATCTGCTCTCCAGGGCGGCCTTATTGCAACCGGGAGCCCGAAAACAGTGGTCGGCCGCTCCCACCAGACACCGCCCCACAGAAAAGCACAACATCACAATCCTTTACTCCCCGGCCACCCCAAACTCAAGTAAATGCCGCAGCAAAGAGCCCCCATGCCCGCCCCCGATACCGCCGAACGCCGGACCGTCCTCATCGTCGCCACCCTCGCCGCGTTCCTCACCCCGTTCATGAGTTCGGCGTTGAATATCGCGCTCCCCTCCATCGCCGCGGAGTTCGCCCTCGATGCCGTCTCGCTCAGCCTCATCGCCTCGTCCTACCTCCTCGGAACCGTCATGTTCCTGGTCCCGCTCGGGCGATGCGCCGACATCTACGGGCGCAAACGGATCTTCACGCTCGGCATCATCGTCTTCACCGTCTCGGCCCTCCTCTCCGCGCTCGCGACATCGGGGCTGCAGCTCATCGCCTTCCGGTTCATCGAGGGTATCGGGAGCGCCATGATCTACGGCACCGGCATCGCCATGATCACATCGGTCTTTCCCCCCGAGCGGCGAGGGCAGGCGCTCGGGATCAACGTCACCGCCGTCTACATCGGCCTCTCCATCGGGCCGTTCCTCGGCGGCTACCTCACCGAGTTCTTCACCTGGCGGAGCATCTTCTTAACAAACATCCCCCTCGGCATCTACATCATCCACGAGGTCCGCCGCCACCTTGCCGGGGAGTGGGCCGATGCATGCGAAGAGCGGTTCGATATCGTCGGTTCGGTCTTCTACGGCGCCATGCTCCTTGCCGTGATGTACGGGTTCTCAAGGCTCCCGGACCCCGGTGGTGCTGCGGCAATCGTCGCCGGCGTGGTGCTCGCCGTGATCTTCTATATCCGGGAGACCCGGACGCCGGCCCCGGTCCTCAACATACCGCTCCTCGCATCGAACCGGGCGTTCGCCTTCTCAAACCTCGCCGCCCTGATCAACTACGGGGCGACGTTTGCCGTCGGGTTCCTCCTCTCCCTCTATCTCCAGGTGGTCAGGGGGTTTGACCCCGGCACCGCAGGGCTCATCCTGATCACGCAACCGATCGTCCAGACGATCTTCGCCACCCCTGCCGGGCGGCTCTCCGACCGGGTCGAACCGCAGTACATCGCTTCCGCGGGAATGGCACTTACCGCCGTCGGCCTTGCCCTCCTCACGTTCCTGACCCCG
>MPOY01000351.1 GCA_001896715.1 Methanoculleus sp. EBM-46 | reverse complement strand
TAGAAACTCTAAATCCTGCGTCCTTCAACATTGCAGGTGTTAATGCTGACGACACCTGGTCCTTCAGGTGGAACACCGCCAAATTGGCAGAGAGCGGGAAATACCTTGATGCCGGCGGCTACACAATCTACGCCGTCTCGGCCCCCGTGAACAAGGCCGACCTCTCCAACGCCAGGTACGCCACGACCTCCATCAACCTCCGATCCGGGTTCGTCACCGCGACCGCGAGCGGCGCCACCCTGGCAAAGGGCGACGCCCTGACGATTTCCGGGACCGCAACGGGCAACCCGTCCAACGTCTGCATCTGGATCTTTGGTAAGAACTACTCCAGGCTCCAGCAACCGGTCCTCCTCAGGCCCGATGGCGGGTTCGAGTACAGGATTGCGCCCGGGGATACCGCAAACCTGGCCTCCGGTCAGTACTTCGTCGTTGTCCAACACCCGATGAACAATGTGTTCGACGTCTGGGCTTCCGGGACCATGCTTATGGGCAACGGCATAACGCCGGTCGACCTCGCCAGCCTGCCGGCCGCGGATGCAGCGAACGCTCTGATTGCCGCCCTTGACTCCCGGGACATCGATGACATCTATGCGAATCTCACCGTCGCCATCGAGGAGCCCCAGATCTTCATCGACTCGATCGGCAACCAGACCGCGGGCAGCACGTTCACGATTGCCGGCACCACGAACCTTGCGGTCGGCAACACGCTGAACGTTGAGGTGACCCCCGCTACGTTCCAGCCCGGCACGAAGACCGAATCCTCCGGCTTTGCCGGAACCACCATAATCCAAAAGGGTGAAGATCTCAACACATGGTCCTTTGAGGTCAACGGTTCAAGCTTCGAGCCCGACCGCTACATCGTCCGGGTTGAGTCCATCGAGATCGCTACAACCGCGACTGCGACCTTCTATGTTACCGAAGGTCACGAACCTCCACCTTCCGGCCCGGCGCTCACCCTCCACCCCGGCTGGAACTTCATCTCAATCCCTCGGCTGCTCGCTGCCGGAAACGACACCGCGGCGATCTTTGCCGGTGTCGAGACCGAAAAGCGCTCGATCTTCCGCTACGATACCGCCGCAGGGGACTGGATAATGCTCGAAGAAGAGGATCGGATCGCCCCCCTCGAAGGGTTCTGGATCTACTCGGTCGGACCCACGACGGTCCCCCTGAACTTCTCGACCGCCCTCCCGGTCTCGCCGGCCGAACGCGCTCTTTCCACGGGTTGGAACGCCATCGGGACCACGTCGGGCGCGGTACCTCCCACGGCAAGGGATGCCCTCTTCTCGGTCAGCGGGCAGTGGACGAACCTGATCGGGTTCGACGCAGAGACCCAGGCCTTTGAGACGGCTATCGTGAACGGCGGGAGGGATGCGTATGCCGACAGCCGCGAGATCCATCCCGGCAGGGGCTACTGGCTCTCCATGACGGGACCTGGCACCCTCTATGCCATAGGAGCGTGATACACCATGATACGTACTACCTGTGTTCTCATCCTCATGCTTGCCCTTGCGGGAACAGCATCGGCCGTCCCCCTCCTCCCCGCGGAGTTCTCGGGCACGGTCACGATCGACGGGAACCCCGCGCCGGCAGGAACTGTCATCACGGCCCGGATCGATGGCCTTGACTGCGGGTCGCTCACGCTCACTACTGCTGGGGTCTATGGCGGGGATGCCACGTTTGACAAACGCCTGCTCGTCTGCGGCGGGGACAACGATACCGGGAAGACGATCACGTTCTTCGTCGGCGGGATGAAGGCCGCCGGGACGGTGAACTATGAGTCCGGCACCTCCTCCCGCCTCGATCTCGCAGCCACGTCCGGGGTGGATTTCTCTGTGAACGTGACGGCCGGGCCGGCGCCTCTTGCGGTTTGGTTCACCGATGAAAGCAGCAATAACCCCATCTCATGGTCATGGTCCTTTGGGGACGGCAACACCTCCACGGAGCAGAATCCGGTGTATACCTACAGAACCCCCGGCACCTACACCGTCTCCCTGACCGTCAGCACCCCGGCCGGCTCAGACACGTTCTCCCGGTCGGACTACATCACCGTCACGGCTCCGAAGGGCGACGTCACGGGCGACGGCATCATTGATATCAGCGACGTCTCGAAAGTAGCGTATATGGTCGTCGGGAAGGTGGCGGCCGATCCCGCCGCTGACTTCAATGAGAACGGGAAGGTCGATATCGGCGATGCCGCAAAGATCGCCTACTTCCTCGTCGGGAAGATAGATGCGTTGTAAGGGGAAGTAGATCCCCGGAAATCTTCCCCTTGCGGTGACAGTTCAGGCCGGCCCCCCGGTCTTCTCTCTCCGACCCATGCGGAATCCCTGCCCCGCAAAAACCTTTTTCCAGAGTACTCAACCGCTATAACTCACCGATCCGGCCCACAACGAAATACGCAACCTTTGCCGCGTCCCCGATATCGACGACGCCGTTCTGGTTAAAGTCTGCAAGGAGATCTTCCGGCACTTTCCCGACAACCATGTACGCGGCAAGGGCCGCGTCCCCGATATCCACACGATCGTTGTTGTTGAGGTCCCCCTTCACCCGGACGGTGAAGGCACCGGGAAGTAACGCCGTCTTACCGTCGATATTCCGGACGGCGACATCCCATGCCCCGGCCCGGGTCGCCGTGAGATCGAAGGTTGCGGATAAGGTGCTCGTATCGTTACCGCTGACTCCTGTCGCGACGATCTCCTGGCATCCCTCCTTCTTCAACAGCACCGTCGCGTCGTCGAGAAACCCGCTGCCGGCGATCAGGATGGTTGCAGAGGTGTTGCCTGCGAACGCCACATCCGGCGATATCCCGGCGATCTCGGGGGCGGGCCATCGGGAGTTGACCAGTTCAAGGGAGACCGTTGCAGACGCAACCCCCTCGAGGTCATCCACCGCCCTCGGCCCCGAAACTGCATACAGGGTGTAGGTTCCGTTATCGAGCACTCCCTCGAGGGCCCCGGTATCCCATACGTACGACCAGTCTTTGTCACCGGTAACCGGAACCTGCACCCTGCCGGCCGCACCCTCCCCGGGACCGGTCAGGCCGGCCCCGCCTGCATCAAGGCCGGGTCCGGTCATGGAGAGCCACGTTGACCGGTTATCGGTGTTTATGCCGCTGAACGTAATCTCCTCCCCGAAGAAGAAGCGCTCCCGGCCTCCGGCTGTTATGGTGATCGCTCCCGGGATCACGGATACCGTGATCACATCATGCAGCGACGCATCCTTCGGATCGGTAACCGTGATGGTGAACGGCCGTGCGGCGGTCGAGAAGTCCGTTTCATACCGGACCCGGGCCGTCCCCGATTCGGGCACGATCACCCTGCACGTCGTCTCGTTACGACCGGCACTCTCGTTTATCCAAAGGATGCCCTGCTGATCGGGATCGATTATCGGGTACATGCCGGCATCATCGATGGAGATCCGGTACTCGCGGTATCCCTCGCCGGTGAGGGTGAGGGTGATGTTTTCTCCGCGGACGACCGTTCCGGCGTCGGCCTCTATGGTGGGCGGGATAACCTCTCCGCCGCCCAGGGCGGCGAAAGCGTTGACCCGCCCGTAACCGTACCGGGCATCCCTTCCCGGCGCCCCGAGGTCGTCGGCGGTCCCGGTCAGTCGCTCCCGCACATCAAGGTTCGACATACCCGGATAGCGGGAGAGGAGGAGGGCGGCAACACCCGAGACGTGCGGGCAGGCCATCGACGTCCCGCTCTTGAAAGTGTAGGTGTTCCCCGGCGTTGTCGAGAGGATCGACTCGCCCGGGGCGACCAGGTCGAGATCCGTCCCGTAGTTGCTGAACGAGCTCCAGAGACCGGTTCTCCCGACCGAGCCGACGGCGATAACGGTGTTATATGCCGCCGGATAATTGATCGGGCTCGACCCGTTGTTTCCCGAGGCTGCAACGAGGATACACCCCTTCTCCCATGCGTACCGACATGCCTCCTCCATAATGAGAGACGGTTCGTCGGCACCGAGGCTCATGCTGATGATGTCCGCCCCGTTGTCCGCGGCATGGCGGATCGCCGCTGCGGCTAGAGAACTGGTGCCGCTCCCCCGGAAGTTCAGGACTTTCTCCGCCATGATGCCGGCCTGCGCTATTCCCGCGATCCCCCGCGTGTTGTCGCTCACCGCGGCAACGATGCCTGCACAGTGCGTCCCGTGGCCGTGGTCGTCCATCGGGTCGCCGTCGTTGTTGATCCAGTCGTACCCGCCGGCGACGTAGTTGCCCATATCCGGGTGGGTGTAGTCGACCCCGGTATCGATGACGGCGATGATGACGCGGTTCTCTCCTCGCTCGATATTCCAGGCGTACTCCGCCCCGATCGCCCCCGGCCCCCACTGCTCGGCGTATCGCTGATCGTCGGGTATATGGGCCGGCATGCCGAGGGCATAGATGGGGATGTCGCGTTCGACGAACCTCACGCCCGGGCACTGCGAGACTTCTTCCATGAATCGTTCCGGGTTTGAGGCCGATACTACCACCGCATCGAGTTCGGTCAGTTCGTCGACGACCTGAACATCCATGGAGGAGAGATCGGCGTCGCCCAGGGCCTGCATCGAGCCCTCCCGAAAGCCGATGACGATGCGCTCGTGCTGTCCCGCATCCGCCGATGCCGAAGCGATGCAGAAGGCCGTCAGTATCAAAACCGCTATGAATCGGAGTAAGAAGTGGTCTCGTCCAGAATATCGCATGGTTCTTCCCCGGGGAAGAGGGAAACTGATCACCTGGTATATCTGCCGGTCATCGTATATAGTTTTAGCATACGGGATCGCGTCGTATTGCCGGTACCGGGAAAAATGGGGCCGGGCAGGGTGGGTAAAGGTTCCCCGTTCCCGTTCTCTCCCGACTATTGCCTTCGACTGTGACGGCTACATCGGGTGGGTTTCCCGGGAGACCGTCCGGGTTCTCTTCTCGGGGCTGATGAGATCCGTTCGACCGGGGGAAACCATCCGCCGGCAGCCTCGATAGCGTGGTTTTCATGGCGGGGTGTATAAACAGTGGGTTCACCATCAGTGTTGCGCTCACCAATCCCTCCATCGGCGAATTCACCTGGATTACCTTCCCTGCGTGGGCGATGATGCCGAAGAATAGCTCGCTCCCGGCAGACTCGGTCTATGCTCAGGTAGTCGATCTTGAACAGTTGGTCGGGGTCGGCGCGACCAACGTCACGCTCTGCACCCTGACCTTCCGCGGCGATGCTACCGGAACGACGAACCTGACGATCACCCTGATAAAGGTCGACGATGACCTCGCCGGCCGGTACACACCCGGCACTACGGATGCGATGCTTGTCGTGGAGAGTTCGCCGGCACCGGTCGCAAACTTCACCGCGAACGTGACCGCCGGCACCGCCCCGCTCGCGGTTCGGTTCACCGACACATCGACCGGGAACCCGACCGCCTGGCTCTGGTCCTTTGGGGACGGCGCGACCTCGACCGAGCAGAACCCGAGCCACATCTATACCGCCGCCGGTGTTTACACCGTCCGGCTGAACGCAAGCAACGCCCACGGATACAGTATCAGTGCCCCGACCACGATCACCGTTCTGGAACCCCCGGCAGCAGCCTTCACCGCGAACGTCACCCGGGGCAACGCGCCTCTGGCCGTTCAGTTCGCTGACAAGAGTGCCGGCAACGTGACCGCCTGGTCCTGGGTCTTCGGTGACAGTGCAACCTCCGCGGAGCGGAGCCCGATCCACACCCATGCAACCGCCGGTGTTTACACCGTCCGGTTGAACGCGAGCAATGCTTACGGATACAGCATAAGTGCCCCGACGACGATCACCGTTCTGGAACCCCTGGTAGCGAACTTCACCGCGAACACCACCACCGGACCGGCGCCGCTTGCCGTCCAGTTCAACGACACCTCGACCGGCAACCCGACTGCATGGCTCTGGGACTTCGGTGACGGCGCGACCTCCACGGAGCAGAACCCGGTTCACACCTACACCGCGCCGGGGAACTACACCGTGGGCCTCACGGTCAGCAACGAGACCGACTCCGCCGCGCTCTCCCGGCCGGGGTACATCGCCGTCACGGTCGGGGGCGATCTCAACAGAAACGGCGAGGTCGACATCGGCGACGTTGCAAAAGTGGCCTACATGGTCATCGGGAAGACGGCGGCCGACCCTGCCGCCGACTTCAACCGGAACGGGAAGGTCGATATCGGGGATGCGGCGAAGATCGCCTACTTCTTCGTCGGGAAGATCCCGGCACTGTGAGAGGAGGGTATCCCCGACCTCCTTCTTCCTGTGCAGCAGTCCCGGTTTCACCGCGTTGTCGAATATCTGGAACTGTAGAACTTCTGCCTGGAGTTTTTTTTCGCTCCCTGATGCAGATTCCGGGAAGGAGCCTTCCCATATTTCCGGGCAACAGAACACAAGTATAATAGCCCATAAAACCGAAAACAAACATCAACGAGGTGGATAGATGAGATTTCCCATCCTTATCGCATGCTGCCTGGCGGCATGCATGCTGATTTGCCATGCAAGCGCGGAGACCCGGATTGCAATCCCGGAAGGCTCCTTTGAGGGCACCGCCGACCTTCCCGTCGTCATATCCGGGATAACGGCGGCGACGGGCGTGTCGTTTGAACTTTCCTACGACAGAGACATCGTCCGTATCGAGAGTATCACCGCAAGCAGCGAGATCCCGGGTTCTACCGTTACTGCAAACATAAATAACGACGCGGGGCATGCGAAGGTGGCCATCCCCAATACAGAGGGGATCTCCGCCATGGAATCGGCATCTCTTGCCGTCATCCGGTTCACCCGCGTCGGGTCCGGCGGGAGCACCGTGGCCATCCAGAACCCCCGGTGGAGCGATACGCAATTTACAACACACACCTTTGATACCATCCTCAACGGGAACATCGTCTCCCCTGAGGTCGTGACGCCGGCGGAAACCGTCACATCGTCTTCCGGTTCAGAGGGATCTTCCTCATCATCCAGCGCTTCGGTGGCGACCCCGACCTCCGGGAGTACTGCAACCCCTGTGGCTACTGCCCCGGGAAGTACTTCCACCCCTGCCGTCACCACAGGTGTCCCCGGGGCAACGACCCTGCAACCGGTATCTCCGGACGGCACCATCCAATCACCCCCTGCCGCATCGTGGGGCGCAACCCCGGAGAGTGCGCAGCCGCCGGCCACGCCGAAAGCAGCTCCGGGCTTTTGTACGGGGATAGTTCTCGTTGCAGGGCTCTTAAGTGCCGCGCTTATGCTGTATCGCCGCTCCTGATAGGACAATGGGTGTATAGTTCCCTCGCCCACTTTTCTCCATCGGAAATTTCTCGCTCTGCGGGGCAGAACGAGAGGGCTCTCTCCGCAAGGGGGAGGTGAAAACGGCGCCCCTTCTTCGCTTTCGCCCCGCACGACTCACCTTAATGCTGGAGAGGATCTAACATGATTCTATCGTATGCTGCGGAGGTACCGACTGTGTCCGACCGAGGATCAGAAGACCCTGTTGAAGATCGGGGTATTCAAACCGTCCTCAAAGGCCTGCCCGGTCTGCGGCTACCAAAAGGCCGATCTGACCCTGAAAGACCGGGAATGGATGTGCCCGGACTGCGGGGCGACCCACGATCGGGATCTGAACACTGCAACCAATATCAAACAATTCGTACTTGCAAGGCAACAGGTCAGCGCCGAAGAGCCTGTGGATCCGCTCCCGGTGGGGAGGGGGATGATAGCCGGGAAGCCCCCTGCGCAAGCGGGGGGTAGTTCACCAACCATGTGGCATGTACCCTCAGGAGCAGAGAAACGCCACATTCATTCACGGTGGTATGTTAAGCACTCTTTGCAACAGATCGTTTTTCAAAGTGCAAACGGTACAGCCTGAAATGAATTGAATAGATTTAAGTAATCAGAATAGAACAATTCCTGCATAGCCTGTTCGAGCAAGGCTGGCGCAGAAGAGCGATAAGCCGGGTTCGAGTGACGTCGCATCCCGGATGGCTGCAATCGCCGGTTAGCGAGCAATATGGCCTCACAGGTCTTTCCGAAAGATACGAGGCCCGTGAGTCAACTACCCCTCCCTAAAGGGAGGGGCTTGCGAACGGCTAAGCGAGACCAAACAGTAGACTAGGAGGCAATCAATTGCAGCAGCGTTATGGGCTACAAGAACGGATGGGTGTTTCCCTGGCCTGTCCCTCTTCTGGGCACGCCGAACCCGAGGTATCTTCTGGTACTAAG
>MPOY01000544.1 GCA_001896715.1 Methanoculleus sp. EBM-46 | reverse complement strand
GGTAGTTCTTGACTCCCACGCTGTAGTGCCTGAGGAAGTGCTCGTAGATGTCTCTCTGCACCTGTGCGTTCTCCGGAACCTTCACGTCGACCCAGATGGTCCGCTTTGCCGGCTCCGTGACGACTTCGCCGCCTCTGGCGGTCACGACGCCGTCTTTGACGAGGTAGGCGCACCGCGAGAATGCCTCCTCGATCCTATCGGGGTCGGAGGGCATATTCTCGGGGTTGAGGGCGTAGACGGCTATGTCGCCATCCATGCCGGGCGCAAGCCCGCCGTAGGTGTTGCTGATGCCGAGCGCCTTTGCGGGTCCCGCCCGGGTCATCTGCGCGATCTCGTAGAGCGTGAGCTCGCGGTCGATGCTGTCGATGGTGGTGGATTCTATCGTCCGGTCGAGCCACTTGAACGTCTTCATGGTCGCGTCACGTGCGGCCCTGCTCATCAGCCACTTGATGACCCTCGGGTAGCGGGTGAACGGCCCGGCGTTCGGGTGGTCGGTGGTGATGAACGTCCGCATCAGGTCGTTGGAGTAGAGCGCGAGTTCCAGACCGACGGCCCACTGGATGGTGGAGACCTTGACGTTCGGGCTGTAGATGTAGGGGACGACACCCGCCGCGGTCTCGAGCTCGACGTCGGTGTTTGCCCATTTCAGGTTGTTGAGGCCCCGGAGGTGGTGCTCGAACGGCCCGTCGGCGGTCATCGTCGTGGTCTCGTCGAGTGTCACCTGGCCCATGTCGATGGTGATGTTGTCGTGCGCGTTCACGTAATCCATGATCGTTTTGGCCTGAGAGTCGATGTTCTTCCAGGAATCGCCGCCATAAGAGCAGAACTGGACGTGCGTGACGTGCATGACCTGATCGCGGCCGAAGTTGTTCTTCGCCGTGTAGCCCTCTGCAAGCCTGAGGGAGTCGAGGGTGTCGGTGTAGTTGCCCGGGTTTCCGAGGTTGTTCGTATGCAGGTGCATCGAGTGGGGGAGGCCCAGGAACTCGTTCGTCTCGATGAGACCCGTTATGATCTTTGCCGGGGTGATATCGAAGTAGGGGACCGTATCGTGTATATTCTCGCAGTTCAGGCCCCATCCCCAGGCTTCCGTGCCGCCGGGGTTGACGACCTTGATGGCAAACCCGCGGGTTGCCCGGAGAAGCCAGGCGGTGTAGGCGGCATTGTTCTCGATCTCGTTGTTCTTGAGGTAATCGAGCGTGAACCAGTTGTTCCCGAAGACCGGCATCGCCGCGTTGTCGATGATCGGCGTGTCGCGGATCTCCTCGTGGACGTGGGGGGAGTGGAGCGGGGGCATCGCCGCTTCGTTGACGAAGACGTAGCCCATTCGGGCGTAGTCGTAGCCGGTCTTGAACGTGGAGGGGACGGAGAACCCCATCTCCATGCGGTTGCACCGCTTGAGGGGGCTCTTGAAGAGTTTGTCTTCCGGCCGGAAGAGCCGGCCGACGTTCACCTTCGGCCCGACGACGTGGGCGTGGATATCCACGCCGCCCGCCATGACGGTCATGCCGGCGGCGTCGATCTCTTTAGGATTTTTAAGGGCGTTCGTCTCGACGATCTTGCCGTCTCTGACGCCGACGTCCATCCGGTCGCCCTTGATGCCCTGCAGGGGGTCGAATACGAACCCGTTCTTGACGATGAGTTCACCCATGGTTCACTCCCCCGCGCGGACACCCTCGGGCGCGGCCTTTGCCGGCACATTTACGGCATCTTCCGCTTCCAGCTCGCAGAGCCTCAGGTGTATCCGCTCGAAGAGTTCTTCGTCGCTGATGACGCCCTCGGGCGGGTCGATGACCTTGCGATACTGGATGGGGACGTTGTCCATCCGATAGACGATGCCCGGAACCTCGACGCCGACGATTCCCACCGGTATGTGGAGATCCGATATCTCGGTCGCCATGTTGGGGTGGGGGTCGATGGCGATCCAGGGGTGTTTCCTGAGGTGTTTGACCGGCTCGATCGGGAAGTGAGCGGCGGCATCGGTCCCTATATTGATGAAGGCGTCCACCTCGTCCCGCATGGCGAGGTCGACGGAGCTCGTCTCGCCGGGGTTCATGTGGGCGATATCGCGTTTGGTCAGGTCCAGGCAGTAGGGGAACCCGTATTGCCATGACCAGACCGCGCCCGGCCCGGTGATGTTGTAGTGGCCCCGCATCGCCATGATCGTCCACTTGGTGAAGTCGTTCAAGTCGCGGGTCAGGCTGATGGCGATATCCACGTTGTG
>MPOY01000535.1 GCA_001896715.1 Methanoculleus sp. EBM-46 | reverse complement strand
CCCTCGGGGACGAACTTGGTCTTCCCGATCTCCTTCTTCTGGAAGTAGCGGTCGCTTGATTCCCCGCCGCTCATGACGCCGAGCGATCCCATGCCCCGGTACTGCTTGTAGCGCCGGCCCTTGATCGTCGTAATCCTCCCCGGAGCTTCGTCGGTTCCGGCAAAGAGGCTGCCTGCCATGATACTGTCCGCGCCGGCGGCGATTGCCTTCGCGATGTCGCCGGAGTAGCGGATGCCCCCGTCGGCGATCACCGGCACGCCGGCATCGCGCGCCACCTCGGCGACGCTGGCTATCGCGGAGACCTGCGGCACGCCCACGCCCGCGACGATCCTCGTCGTGCAGATGGAACCCGGCCCGATGCCCACCTTCAGCCCGTCGACGGAGTCGACCAGGGCTCCTGCTGCCTGCCTCGTCGCTATGTTTCCTGCCACGACATCGATGGCGACGCTTGCCTTGATCTCCCTGACCGCATTGACGACGTTCATGTTATGACCGTGAGCGCAGTCCACCACCAGGGCGTCGACGCCCCCATCGACGAGCAGCATGGCCCGGTTGAAGTCGAAAGGCCCCACCGCGGCGGCGACCCTGAGTTTCCCGTTTGCGTCGCGGTTCGCGCGGGGGTACTGCCGTTTTTCGAGAATGTCGCGCATCGTTATGATGCCGACCAGACACCCCTCGCCGTCCACGACCGGAAGGCGTTCGACCTTGTTTGCGTACATCGTCTCAAGCGCGCTCTCGGCCGTGACGTCCTCAGACGCCGTGATCAGTTTCCGGGTCATGTACTCCGTGATCTTCGCCTCGCCGCGCCGGGGCAGGATCGCCCTGATGTCCCTGCGGCTGACGATACCGATCACCTTGCTCCCCTCGATGATGGGCACGCCCCCGATACCGTGCAGCTTCATGACCCGTTCCACATCGGCGACCGTGGAGTCCGGGCCGACCGCCACGACCTCGCGCTCGATGAGGTCTTCGGCCTGTTTGACGATCCGGATCTCGGCCACCTCGCGTTCCGGCGGCATATTCCGGTGGATGACCCCGATGCCGCCTTCCCGGGCCATCGTTATCGCCATCACCGACTCGGTCACCGTATCCATGGCGGCGCTCACGAGAGGGATATACAGGGGGATATTGCGCGAGAACCGCGACCTGACGTCGGCCTCGTCGGGCTCGACCCAGGATTCGGCGGGTTCAAGCAGCACGTCGTCGAACGTAAACGTTGTCTCCATCTGCATCTTCTCGATATACATACATCACCTGAGCATCATCATTGCTTTCTCGACCAGCTCGGCCCTGATCGTGGCGGATCGATCGCCCCCGCAGACCATCCCCCGGACACCGATGATCTCGGGATCGATGCGTTTCAAGGCATCCAGATCCTCGAACCTCAGCGAACCGGCAAGGGCCGTCTTCAGTCCGAACCCCCGGTTCTGTTCGGTGAACCGGGTCAGCGCTTCCTCGTCCATGAACTCAAAGAGACTCTTCCCGTCTTTGATGCCGGTATCGATCATGGCGATATCCGCCCCGGCATCCGCCACCAGCGGGCTGATCGCGAGCGGAGAGATCGTGTCCATCCTCTGAAAATCGGCGTAAGCGGCGATGACGACGTATTTATGGGGAAACTCCTCTTTCACCGCCGTGGTCACCGCCCCGATGACCTCGCGGGCATGGTCGGTGCCGTCGAACATCAGGCCGACCTTGATAAAATCAGCACCCGCGTGGGCGGCGCCGTAGGCCGAGAGAGCCGCGGTTCCTGGCTTATACTCATTGTCCCCGATTGCAGCACTGACAGGCTTCCTGCCGGCAAGGGTCTTGATCTCCCGGATGATCCAGGGGAAATTCGCCCCAAGGGAGCCCTCGGAGGGTTTCTTTACATCGATGATGTCAGCGGAAAGCGAGCTTTTTGCCTCCTCAATGCTGCTCGGACTGACGAGTAATTGCATAGAAATTAATGATCATTCACCCTAATAGTGATTGCGTTGAGGACATGGAACTGATTCTTGCAGTCGATCTGGCGGGCGGTCTTGTCGTGCACGGAAGATCGGGCGACCGCGCCGGCTACCGCCCCCTGACGTGGGGACTTGCCCCGTCGGCCGAGCCGGAGACCTACATCGCCGCCCTCGAACCCCGGTACATCTACATCGCGGACCTCGAGAGCATCCAGGGCAGAACCCCGCAGGACGAACTCGTCCGGCGTTGCACCGCCCTTGTCGAGCGCTGCTACCTCGACCGGGGCATCCGGTCGCCTGCCGACTGCACGGCGGTCGCCGGGGTGACGCCGGTCGTCGGCACCGAGACGGCGGCAAAAGCGATCGAAGATCTTGCGGCATACCGGGCCGGCTACCTCAGCATCGACGTCAAAGGAGACCGGGTGCTCCCCTGGGGCATCCGGCCGGAGGAGATGCTTTGCCATGCGTCGGAGTTCTCGTTTGAGGGGTGCATCATCCTCAACATCGGCGCCGTGGGGACACAGCGCGGCCTTGTCCGGGAAGACCTCGAGGAGATGCGGGCATGTTATCCCGGCCGCCTCCTCTACGGGGGCGGCGTCGCCGGAACGGACGACATCCGCCTCCTTGATGACGCCGGGTTCGATGGAGCGATCATAGCAACCGCCGTCCACCGCGGCACGGTGCCGCTCGAGTGGGTCCGGAGGGGGCACCCGTGCTGATCACCATCGAGGGGATCGACGGGAGCGGCAAGAGCACGCTCATCGCCCGCCTCCGCGAGCTGATCGCCGATCTTGACCCCCTCTTCACCCGCGAACCCGGCGCGACCTGGGTGGGCGAGTCGGTGCGGCGGGCGGTTGCCGAACGGATGGACCCGATCACCGAGGCGCTGCTCTTCTGCGCCGACCACGCCGCGCATATCGACGGGGTGATCCGGCCCGCGCTCGATGAGGGGAGACTCGTCGTATCCGACCGCTACTCCGACTCCCGGTTTGCCTATCAGCCGGTCGTCCTCGCCGGCATCCTCCCCGACCCGCTCCTCTGGCTCCGCCGGATCCACGATGGGTGGTCGGTCCGGCCTGACCGGACGTTCCTCCTGGTCCTCCCCATCGAAGATGCCGTTGCGAGGCTTGATACTGAAAAAAAGAGAGAATACTTCGAGAACGCCGCCATCCTCGCGCGGGTGCAGGAGAACTACCTGGACCTTGCGGCGTCCGACCCCGCGCGGTTCGTCGTCGTCGACGCGCTGCTCCCAGAAGAGGATGTCGCCCGGTTCATCGCCGACGAGATCAGGACGAATGTCCTATCGTCACGACGACATCCCCGAGCGTGAGGACATCCACCTCTTCGCCCGCCACCTGGTAGGCGATCTTCGGCGTGAAGGAGCCGGGCGGGACAAAAACCTCCTCGCCGTCGACGGTGACGGCCACGGGCGGGTTCTTGAGCAGGTCCGGCGGGAGCGCCCGGACGGCCTCCATGAACCCGCGGGCCTGCTTCCTGAGCGCCGGGCCGATGACCGCCATGTTGAAGTCCACGCCGTCCGCGACCTCTTCGAGCCGGGGTGTACCGGTGCGCCAGTGGGCGTCTGCGGCGAGCGCACGGCCGGCGTCGCCGGTATCGTCGACCGGCTCCGGCGCGTAGATCGTCACGTGGCCGAGCGGGGCGTTTAAGGCCATACCCTTATCGTGCTTGTAGCGCCGGAGTTCGGCGACCGTCTTCACCAGGAGATCGCCGTGGCGCCGCGCTTCGTCGTCGGCGTACGTAAAGTCGGGCCAGGCCTCTTTATGCACGCTTCCTCCGGTCAGGATATGGTAGCACTCCTCGGCGAAGTGCGGTATGATCGGGGCGAGGAGGCGGCAGAGGACATCCATGGTCGTCCGGAGCGCGCTTGCGGCGCTCGCCCTGCCGCCCTCCTCCGCATACAGGCGGCCCTTGGCTATCTCGATGTAGTCGTCGGCAAGGGTGTTCCAGGCAAACTCCCGGACGGCCTTGAGCGCCCGGTCGAACTGGTAGCCCTCCATCGCGGCGGTAGCCTCCGCGACGGTATCGGAGAGCCGGACGAGGAGCCACCGGTCGATGAGCTCCGTCACCGGCGCCGCCGGATCGGCACCCCGCTCCAGGTGCCCCATGACGAACCTGAATATGTTCCAGAGCTTGGTCTGGAACCGCGATGCGGCAACGACATCGTTCCAGTTGAACATGATATCCGAGCCGATAGCAGCCCCTCCGGCACCCCACTGCCGGAGCGCATCCGCCCCGTACTTCCCGACGACCTCTTCGGGGGAGATGATGTTGTTCCGGCTCTTGCTCATCTTGAACCCATCGTCCCCGAGCACCATGCCGTTGATGAGGATCTGCTCCCAGGGATGGCTGCCGACCAGGGCTTTCGACCGGAGGATCGTGTAGAACGCCCACGTCCGTATGATGTCGTGCCCCTGGGGGCGGAGTTGCGCCGGGAAGAGCGGTGGTCTGCCGCTCCCGTCCCACCCGGTGACGTGGAGCACCGATATCGACGAGTCCATCCAGGTGTCGAGCACATCCTTCTCGCCGGTGAACCGGGTGCCGCCGCACCGCGGGCAGGGGGCTTTCGGCATATCGGCGGTCGGGTCGACGGGGAGATCTTCCATGGCCGGGAGGATCGTGTCGCCGCAGGCGTCGCAGAACCAGACCGGGATAGGCGTTGCGAATATCCGCTGCCGGGATATGCACCAGTCCCACTCCATCGACTCCGTCCAGTTCTCAAGCCGGGTGAACATATGCTCCGGCAGCCAGGTGATCTCTTTGGCCGCCTCGAGGATCTCCTTCTGGTGAACCCGGACGAACCACTGGCGCTCCGAGAGGATCTCGATCGGTGTCTTGCACCGCCAGCAGGTTCCCACCCGCTGTTCGAGCTCTTCCCGGCGCTTCAGGATACCCACCTCCTCCATATCCTCAAGGATTGCCTTTCTGCAGGCATCCGACGACATCCCGGCATAGCGCCCCGCGACAGCGGTCATGACGCCCTGCCGGTCGATTGCCTTCCGAAGGTCCAGGCTGTGCTGTTTCCACCAGTAGACATCCGTCTTATCCCCGAACGTACAGATCATCACCGCGCCGCTGCCGAACTCCGGGTCGACCGCGACATCCTCGATGACCGGCACGCGGTGCCCGAATATGGGGACCGCGAGCGTTGCTCCCTTCATGCCGCGATACCGCTCGTCGCCGGGGTGGACCGCCACCGCGACGCAGGCCGCGAGGAGCTCGGGCCGGGTGGTGGCGATCTCGACGCCGTCAAAGTCGAAGTAGTTGAGCGTGGTCGTGCGGGGAGCGTAGTTGACCTCGGCAAACGCGATGGCCGTCTCGCACCGGGTGCAGAAGTTCACCGGATGTTCGCTCTGGTAGATGTCGCCGGCTTTGAGCATCTGTAAAAACGACGCCTGGGTCTTTTTGTAGTACTCCGGGAGCATGGTGACGTACTCGTGGCTCCAGTCGGTGGAGAACCCGAGGCGCCGCATGGTCGCCCGCATCTTCTCGATGTTCCCGAGCGTGAGGTCGCGGCACATCTCCCGGAACCTCTCCCGGGGTACGTCGTTTTTGGTTATCCCGTAGGTCTCCTCGACCTTCACCTCGGTGGGAAGGCCGTGGCAGTCCCACCCCTGCGGGAACATGACGTTGAAGCCGCGCATACGCTTGTACCGCGCGACGAAGTCGATGTAGAACCAGTTTAGGGCGTTTCCGATATGGAAGTTGCCGGTGGGGTAGGGCGGCGGCGTATCGATGATGAACCGGGGTTTGGTTGAATCGGGATCGAAGTAGTTCTCCTCATCCCGCCAGGTATCCTGCCAGCGCCTCTCCACTTCTTCGATATCGTAATTTTTGGGTAATTGATGTGACGGCGACATTTTCAGCGTATGATCTCTCTCGTTCCTGTGAAATATATTGTTCGACGGAGGTTTGGCGCCCCCGGGCCTGCCGTGCGCACCGGGGCTCTCACATCCCGGAGAGGGAAGAGGGCGGATACTCGACCCTAAAGGCTTTTTCCCTGCACCGCCAAAGGTGTATGAATGACAAAGCCGCCGGGGTTGGTTCTGGCATCGGTGCTCACCCTCGCCTTCATAGGCCTTGCTCCCCTGCTCCAGCCGGCGTGGCTGCTCACCCTCCTCCTCATACCGTTCTCGCTCGTCCTCTTCCTCATCCGGGATACCCGGTACGTCTCGCTCTCGATCATCGTGCTCGCCGCGCTCTACGGGTTTGGGTGGCTCTCGACGTTCGTCTTCACCTGCACGCTCGGCATCGTCGTCATCGGCGAGCTCGCCTTCCGGTTCACGGGAGGAAAGCAGGCATCCTACCTCTACCACCTGGCTGCCGCCGTCGGCGTATCGCTTGCGGTGATGCTCTACCTCCGCTACAGCGCTCCGCTCGTCGTCATGATGGGGGTTGTGGCCGCGGTGCTGCTCCGGGCGGCCCTCCGCGGCCGGGACGATGTCCTGATGGTCGAGGCGCTCGGCGTCGCGATGACCATGTTCCTCTTTGAGGAGATCAACTTCCAGGTCGACCTGACCATCCTCGTCGTCGCGGCCGTGATAGCGTTCGGGTTCGGTTATTCGTCCTACCGGCTCCGGGTGGCCGACGTCAGCGGCCTCTTCTCGGGCGCCATGATCGGGATCATCCTCATCGTCTTTGCGGGCGTGCCGTGGTTCCTGATCATGCTCACCTTCTTCATCGTCGGCGCCGGGGCGACCCGGTACCGTTACGGGGATAAAGAGCAGCTCGGGGTCGCCCAGGAGCACGCGGGCGTGCGCGGCTACTTCAACGTCTTTGCAAACGGCCTCGTGGCGACGGGTGCCGCCATACTCTACGGCGTTACCGGGAACCCTGCGTTTGCAGCGCTCTTCATGGGGAGCGTCGCCTCCGCCGCCGCCGATACCGCAGCAAGCGAGATCGGGGTCACGGGGAAGACGCCCTACCTGATCACGACGCTCCAGCCGGTGCCCCGGGGAACGAACGGGGGGGTGACCCTGCGGGGCGAGATGGCGGCCGTCGCCGCCGCCGCCCTCGTCGCCCTCGTCGCCTGGATGCTGGGCGTCGCCGACCCCCGCATGGCCGTCGTCACGGTCGCCGCCGGTTTTGTCGGCACGAACGTCGACAGTCTTGTGGGCGCAACGCTCGAGAACAGCGGCAAGATAGGGAACTCGGGCACGAACCTCGCCGCCACGTTCTTTGGCGGGGTCTTTGGGATGCTGGTCTACCTCGTGACGTGAGGCGCGGCGATCTGCGGCATCGAGCTCGTGCATCCCCTCTCTCCTGCACTCACGTCCGGTGCTTCCGTATCCGGCCACTCTTCCCAGAAAGATCGGGGAAGAGCGCCAGAGGCCGGGATCTCGCCCGAAAGATCCGGAACTCTCCGGGAGCCGGCGGCCCGCCCGTTTGAACTCCGCGTAAAAAGAGAGAGAATCGGTGCCCCGGGGCACCACCTCAGTACTTATACCACCGGCCCTTCTCGTCGTACTCTCCCTGCTGTATGGGGACGCTTGCGGCATGGTCTCGGAAGAAACTTGCCTTGTAGGCGTAAAGGAAGGCCGCGAAGAGCACGATCACGACCGCGTAGACGGCCGCGATGGTCCATATACCCTCGGTCCCGATGAGCCCGAGGAGATCCTGCGGCGTCACCGCCTGGAGTTCGGCGGGGTCCAGGCGGGTGAGCGGCTCGAGTCTGTCGACGAGCAGGGCAGCGATGGCGACGAAGGCGGCAAACCCGATGCCCACGAGGACGACGATGTTGACCAGGTAGAAGACGAGGACGTTGCCCAGGTTGTTCATGACGAACTCGACGCTCCGCCGGATCGACTCAAAGACGTTCGTCTCCTCAAAGACCGCCACGGTATCGTAGAAGAACGTGAAGAAGACGATCGAGACGAGCACTCCGAGGAGGAGCGGCATCGTACCCGAGGCGGCACCGGCGCCAAGGAGCGTGAGCGGTATCGCGAGCAGAAAGGCCGTCAGGATGACCGCAAAGAAGATGAGCAGCGCGGGCAGGAGTATCCTGAAGTAGTAGGTCTTGCCCGACTGCAGGAACTCCCCGGCGGAGAACGAGTTCGCCCTGATCGTGCCGTAGACCCCGCCGGCCAGAAACGGCATCACGAGGGCCTGCAGGAGTGCCAGGGGTTCGGCGTAGAAGGTCCCGCCGTAGAGGGGGATGACGAGATCGATGACCGCGAGAACCCCCATGACGATGCCGACCGACCAGAGGACGGGGTGTCGCCGGAGGAGTCCGGCGGCGCCGGAAAGCGATCCGAGCGTCATATTCACCGGTTCCTCGGCATGGCGACGATCTCGCGGACCTGCAGGTTAAAGAACGTTGCGGTATGCGCCGGGCGGATGACGCAGACGGTATCGGCGCCGCTCAGGGTGCCGCCCACCGCGATCACCTCTTCATCGACGCCGACCACACCCTGGTCGGCCGCGATGAGGACGCACTCCACGGCGACCTTCAGGCCGATGGCAACGATGCGCCGCAGCGCCTCGGCGATCGCCTCGGTGCGCGAGCTCCCGCCGAGTCCCGGCGAACGGGAGATCGCGCGTTCAAGACCCGAGAGCGCGTGCGTGCCGGTGACGATCGTCGCGCCCGCCGCCCGGAGGGTCTCTGCCGCCTCCCGGGAAAACTCCCACTCGCCCGGCTTTGAGAAACCGACCACGTGGGTGACGACGATCAGGCGAAGGTCCGTCCCCTTCACGGCATCCAGGAAGGTCAGCGCCGTCCGGCCGCCGGTGCTCGCGACGACGATCTTTTTTGCGCCGAGCTCCTGCGCCCTCTCGACGGCGAACCGGGCGGCGTCGGCGGTGTTCTGTGCACCCGGGGCATCGAAGTAGTAGGTATTTCTGGTTACGAAGCCCATGCAGTCATGTTGTTCCCGCTCCTTATTGAATCCCCCGTTCCGGCGTTGGAACGTGGTTTTCAAGGGAGGCGGTGCAATGTGCGGGATCTCGGGCGACGGAGAGATCACCGGTTCCGGCAAACGACAGATCCCCTGCGCACAATCCATAAATGGTGCATAACCCAACACTACTCTCACGCCGAACGGTGCAGTATAACAGGAGTTGCTCATGATCACACTGGCCATTGCAGGAAAACCCAACTGCGGCAAATCGACATTCTTCAGGGCGGCGACCCTGGCCCAGGCAGAGATCGCCAACTATCCGTTCACGACGATCGACGCCAACCACGGCGTCGCATACGCGAGGACCACCTGCCCCTGCCGGGAGATGCGCGTCCCGTGCGAGAACTGCCTCGACGGAGTCCGGTTCGTCCCCATCGGCCTGATCGACGTGGCGGGCCTCGTGCCTGAGGCGCACAAGGGGAGGGGGCTTGGGAACCAGTTCCTCGACAACCTCCGGCAGGCGGACGCAATCCTCCAGATCGTCGATGCCAGCGGCGGGACGGACGCCGAGGGGAACCCGGTCGGCATCGGATCGCGCGACCCGGAGAAGGACATCGAGTTCCTCCAGTATGAGTTCTCGATGTGGATGTACGGCATCCTCTCGCGCAACTGGGCGAAACTCCAGCGGCAGGCCCAGGCACGTGACTTCTCCCTTGCCGCCGCGATCGCCGATACGTTTGCCGGCCTTGGAGTGACGCTCGAGCAGATCCGCGACGCCACGGATGAGGCGGGTATCGACCTCCGGACTGCCGGGGAGGAGGACCTCATCCGGTTCTGCCGGGAACTGATGGCGATCAGCAAACCGATGCTGATCGTCGGGAACAAAGCCGACCTGGCGCCGCAGGAGTGCCTGGACCGGCTCGCAAAGCACGACGTCATCTTCGCGAGCGCCGCCGGGGAACTTGCGCTCCGGATGGCCGCGGAGGGGAAGTTCATCCGTTACCTCCCCGGGGACCAAAGTTTCACGCCAAACCCGGAGGCAAACCTCAGCGCGGCGCAGCAGGCGGGACTTGCAAAGGTGGCGGAGTTCATGCGGAGGTTCGACGGCACCGGTATCCAGCGGGCGCTGGATGCCGCGGTCTTCGATCTCCTCGACAGGATCGTCGTCTTCCCGGTCGAGGACGAGCATAAACTCACCGACAGCAAGGGCCGGGTGCTCCCCGATGCCTTCCTCATGAAGCGCGGGTCGACCCCCCGCGACCTGGCCTACCAGGTCCACACCGATATCGGCGAGGGGTTCCTCTACGCCATCGACGCGAGGACCGGCATGCGGGTCAAAGATACACTCGAACTGAAGAACGGCGACATCATCAAGATCGTCAGCGTCCGGAAGTGAGCCCGGTAGAGGGGAAGGGCGGATCCCCTCTCTTTGTGCCCTTCCCGGCGAACACAAATCGGCAGGCTTTAATATTGCACCGGGGAATATCCGATCACCATGAGCGGCGAGGTCTACCAGGCGCAGGTCCTCCGGAGCTTCTTCGATACCATCACCGGGACGGACAGGAACCTGACCCGGATCTACATGTGCGTCGTGAGCCTCGCCAAGCTCCGCATGGAGCCTCCCGAGAGGATGACGTTCCTCGTCGACCAGCTCCGCAAGTCCAAGCAGAAACGCGAGCTCTCGGTCGATATCATCGATTATATGTGCGATGCGGCGCGCGACCTCGAGCTTGGCACGGTCCGGACTGCGTTCGGCGTAAAAGACATCAACGAGGTCGCTGACGAGTTCAGCGGGATCAGCCTCGACTCGCTCTGATCTTCCCACCCCGGGTTGCCGGATAGTCCTTCTCGCGAGCGGCGGGACCGTCTCCCCGGCAAACTCCGGCGGCACCTGGGCCTGAATGGTCAATAAGCCTCTGCGAGAGACGACGGTCTGCAGCCGGCGGTGCGCGCGAGCGACACCGGGGAGGTAGAGAGGCCTCCCGGTGTCCTGCAAAAAGGGGTTACTCCGGGAGATCTTCCCAGCGATCTTTGAACTGCTTCTCGACGCCGGGGAGGGTGGTGTACTCCATCTCCTCAAGCGAGAGGCGGTGCGGTTCGAACGGCCCGTGGGCCCTGAGCACATCGGAGAGCTCGCAGCACCGGTCGCGGACGCGGTCGAACGCCGGGTCGTCGAACATATCCGCCGGCCCGATCAGCTTCCCGTTGTTGACCTGGAACCCGAGGCAGATGACCCGGGGCGGTCCGTCGAACGCGGTGCAGTTTGCGTCGCCGACGCCTACCGGCATGAACGGTCCGTGGTGCGAACCGCGCATCCATCCGGCCACAAGAATGGGCGTCCTGAAGGGGTCGATGACCTCGCCGACCGCCGGGAACCCGCTCTGCGCCCTGACGACCATGACCGGATCGTCTTTGCCGACGTAGCGGCCGGCCATCAGGTTCAACCGCTGGGTGCTCGTGGAGGCCCCGACGGTGCCGTCCTTCTTCCGGACGTACTTGATCACGTAGCGGCTCGGTGCTCCGATGTAGGCAAGGAGGCTGTAGGACTCTTCAGGCGTGTTGAAGAGGATCCTGCGCTTCTCCATGACATCGTGGACCTCGAAGGTGAACCCCTGGTGCATCGACGGGTCGATGACGAGGCCGGATGTGCTGAAGGGGTCGGCGAAGATCTTGTAGAGGAAGTAGTTCCACGCCCCCGGCTCGGTCTTATCGGCCATGAAGACCAGCACCGGGTCAGAACCCCGCTCTTCAAACTCCATCTCGGCGACGCCGGGCCCCATCCCCTTGACGTTGCCGCTGAACGCATCTGCGAGCAGGTCCTGGCCGGCGCCGTAGAGTTTCATCTCTTTCGCAAGCTCGGCACATTCCATGAAGATATCCCACGCCAGTTTGTGGATCTCCTCGTTGTCCTCGCCCTTCGTGTGCGTCATGATCAACTCAAGGTCATCACCGCAGTGGGTGACGTAGGAGTCGATGATGGTGCTGCCCTCTGCCTCTTTAAGTCTCCGGGCGGCCACCTCGAGGAGCTTCGGGTGGGTGCGGGAGTGCCCCGGAAAACTGCCGACATCTGCTTTGATCACGGATACGGTGGTCTTAACCATTTAATCACCATTGCCTGGAAAGGTGTAGCCCTCAAGACTACTAGATAGGTATTCGTGTATATGTAGGTGTTGCTGCCTAGAAAAAGGGTTGGCTCCTGCAACCGATCTTACGGATAGGCTTTCTCCCCCCGCAAACCGATCCTCCGTGGCAGATTCGCCCGGCGGCTATTCCGGGGATGATTTGATGTTGCTCATCGCTTTCGTCGCCGGAATCAGGTCTATGAACGGTCCGGGCATCGCCGTGAGCAGATTCTCTGGTGCCCTCGTCGGGAGGCCCGGATACGACAAGAAGAGGGGTGGGGTGCGGCCTCTCCGGGAGGTTGCCTGCCGATCAATCGATCTTGATCGTCTTGCCCCGCGAGAACCTGACCTCCAGGACGCCGTGCTTGTAGTTCGACTGCATCGAACCGGCATCCACGGCCGGGACCTCCACCGAGGTCAGCTGGCTGCTGCCGGCGATGATCGTCAGAGTGCCGTTGATGAGTGACAGGTGAATGTTCTCCTTCTCGAAACCCGGGAGATCGATTGCCACCGTTACGTCATCGTCGGTCGTGTACATCTCTGCTATCGGCTCGATGGTTCCTTCGGAAGATGCTTTCTCTGGCTCTGCTACCGGATCCGCCTCCTTTGCCGGGGTTTCGGTCTTGCCGGCATCGTGGAGGACGATCTTGAACCCGTAGGCAAATGATCTGTTCTGATCTCCCTGCTCTTTGAGCCCCTGCTCCATGAGGCGTTTCATCAATTCGTTGAGTTGCTCGAAGATGTCTGCTGGGCTGTCACTCATGTACATCACGTTGTCTTTGTCCCTGTCGGCGGGGGCCGGATGCCCCCGGGAAGGAAGCGCCTCATGGGTCGAGGGCGCTCCCGTCAGAACGCCATACCCGCCTGGGGCAGCGGGCGTTCAATCCTGGTCTTTAACTCCTTGGTGAGGCGTTTGATCTCACCGAAGTCCTTCTTCCTCCGGTAGACCTCGTCCTTGAGGGTCTGCGTGAGATCTCTGGTTTCCTGCTCGCTCTTCCCGGTCTCCCGCATCCGGGCACGGTTGATCGTCGAGATGGCGTCTTCGAGTGCCGACCGCTGCTCCTGGTTGTAGAGGATCTGCCAGGACTGGCGTTCGTTCTCCTCCAACCGGTCGATATCGAGCGTGCCTCTCACGCGGGTGAGGGCCTCCTCGAAGTGCCTCTTCGTGATCCTCACGTTGCCGATCGCCTTTTTCCGCTCGTCATCGCTCTTTTTGCCCATGGCGGCGATGAACTCGCGCATGGCGGAGATCTTTGCTTCGCGGACCAGTGCCTCGATATCGGCGCCGACGTAACCCTCGGTCCTGTCGACCAGTTCGTCGATGTCGACGTCGTTTGCGAGGATCTCCTTGTTCCTCATGTACACCTCGAAGATCTTCTTCCTGCCTTCCCGGTCGGGCGGCGGGACGTAGATCATGCGGTCCAATCTGCCGGGGCGAAGCAGCGCATCGTCCAGCATGTCCGGGCGGTTGGTAGCGCCGAGAACCACGACATTGTTCAGCTCCTCAAGGCCGTCGAGCTCCGTCAGGATCTGGCTTACCACACTTTCAGTTACGTGCGATGATCCTATATAAGTTCCGCGCTTTGGCATGAGTGCGTCTATCTCGTCGAAAAAGATAATCGACGGCGCAGCTTGCCTTGCTTTCCTGAATACCTGGCGAACACCGCGTTCTGACTCTCCAACCCATTTTGAGAGGAGTTCCGGCCCTTTAACGGAGATGAAATTGCTTTCGCTCTCGTTTGCGACCGCCTTTGCAAGGAGTGTCTTTCCTGTTCCGGGCGGGCCGAAGAGCAGGATGCCCCGGGGGGGCTCGGTGTCGAGCGATGCGAATATCTCCGGATATTTGAGCGGCCACTCAACGGCCTCCGCCAGTTCGGCCTTGACATCTTCGAGGCCGCCGACGTCCTCCCATTTGACATCGGGTATCTCTACGAGCACCTCGCGCATCGCGCTCGGTTCGACGTGTTTATGCGCTTCGAGGAAGTCTTCGTTCGTCACGCGGAGCTCGTCGATGATCTCGGCGGGGATCTCCTCTTCGATCTTGATCTGGGGTATGATCCGGCGGAGCGCGTGCATCGCCGATTCCTTTGCGAGCAGCGCGATGTCCGCCCCGACGAAACCGTGCGTGGAGCGGGCGTATTCGTCGAGGTTCACATCTTCGGCAAGCGGCATGCCGCGCGTATGGATCTGGAAGATCTGCTGTCTTCCCTTGGTGTCCGGTATGCCGATCTCGATCTCGCGGTCGAATCGGCCGCCGCGCCGGAGGGCGGGGTCGATCATGTCGGGAAGGTTCGTTGCGGCGATCACCACTACCTGGCCGCGGGTCTTCAACCCATCCATCAGGGCCAGGAGCTGGGCGACGATCCGGCGCTCGACCTCGCCTTTCACCTCTTCGCGCTTGGGCGCGATCGAGTCGATCTCGTCGATGAAGATGATCGAGGGCGCGTTCTCCTGCGCCTCCTCAAAGACCTCCCGCAGGCGCTCTTCGGACTCGCCGTAGTACTTGCTCATGATCTCGGGGCCCGAGAGCGTGATGAAGTGGGCGTCCACCTCGTTTGCCACCGCTTTTGCGATCAGCGTCTTCCCCGTCCCCGGAGGTCCGTAGAGCAGGACGCCTTTCGGGGGTTCGATGCCGAGGCGCTCGAAGAGTTCGGGGTGCCGGAGCGGGAGCTCGATCATCTCGCGGACAAGCTGCAGTTCGCGGTCCAGGCCGCCGATATCTTCGTAGTGGATATCGCCCGCCACCTCGCGCTTCCCCTCTTTGGGCTCGTACGGGGTTTCTTTGAGCTCGATCTCGGTGTTCTCCGTGACGATGGCGATGCCTTTCGGTGCCACTTTAGCGATGACGAACGTGAGCGGGTTTCCGAGTATGTTGACCCGGACGTGCTGCCCTTCCGTGACCGGCCGGCCGCGGAGGAGCCTCCCCAGGTACTGCTCGCCGCCCACGAGGCGGATGAGCTGGGTCGGCTGGATGGTCACTTTCTTTGCGTATCCGGCTTCGGTCTTCCTGATCCGGACCTTGTCGTCGATTCCGGCTCCGACGTTGCTCCGGGTGCTGCCGTCGATGCGCAGGATCGCCTTGCCGGTATCCTGCGGGAAGCCCGGCCATATGAGTGTCGCCGCCTTCTGGCGCCCCTCGACCTCGACGACGTCGCCGCTGACGAGGCCGAGCACCTTCATGGTGTCGATGCTCAGTCTGGCGATCCCCCGGCCGGCGTCTTCGTGAGCCGCCTCCTTGATGGTCACTTCAACGGATTCGGTGTTGGCCATATGAACAATCTCCTCCTTTATGTTTACCATAGGTAAGTGTAAACAAATATTTATATTTTTCTATGGTCCCCTCCTGTTGTACCGACGTATCCCCGTTTCTGTAACGATGCAGTCCATCTTCACGTCGTTCTCGTCGGCGGGGATGCTCTCCGCCCTCTGACAGGAGAACGCGATGCCGATCCTCTGCGGGCGCGGATAGCGGCAGAGGAAGCGGTCGTAATAGCCGGCACCGTAGCCGAGCCGATTCCCTTCGATGTCGAAGGCGAGCATCGGTATGACGACGGCCTCGATGTCCCCCGGCCGGGCGGGGAGCTCGTGGCCGATCGGTTCGGGCACGTTAAACGTGCTCGGGACGAGGACCGCGGGGTCCGGCAGATAGGAGAGGCGGAGGCTCACGGTCTCCCGCTCGATGATGGGGACGACGACCCGTACGCCCCGGCGGTTTAAGTCGGCGATAAGGCCGGAAGTATCGACCTCCTGGGGTTTTGCGGTGTAAACCATGACGGTCTCAAACCCATCGAGGAGGTCGAGGAGGTGCCGCTCTATCGTTGCACTCTGGATGGCGGCTTCCTCGCGGGAGAGAAGGGAGCGGGCCTCTCTGGCCTGTGCCCGGAGGGCCGCCTTTGTCTGGCTCATTGCAGGAAGTTTTGGCTCAATCAGACCATAAAAGGGTGCCTGAGCCGGCACGGGTGCAGGCGCCTGCTACGCCCCCGGCGCCTACTTCCCGCCGCAGACCTCCCTGAACTGGCGCAGGGAGGATGCGAGGATCCTGGTCTTTCCGATCATCGCGGCGATCAGGAGGGTGTCGAGGACCTCGTCGCGGGATGCGCCTTCTTTCAGGGCGGCCCCTATATGGACTTTGAGGCAGCTGTCGGCGCCGGCAGACGCCGCAGCTGCAACGGCGATGAGCTCCGCGGTCTTTGAATCGAGAGAATCCGGGCGGGAGGTCCGGTAATCGGCGATGGTGGAGAGCGCGAAGACATCGGGCCGGTCACGGAGAATGGTGAAGATGAACGGCACGAGGCCGAGCATCTCTTTGACATCCGCCACGATATCGTCGCCAAGGTCGTCGGCGTGAGCGAGAAAATCGTCGATCAGTTGCTCGTTATCGGGTTGCATGGAACTGTCCTCTTCTATGATTCTGGACGGCGCCGACGATAAACTCGCGCGAAGGCCACGGAAGTTCGCGAGAGTCCGGCCGGCAGTGGTGTGCGCTCCTTCCCGGCGGCAGCGTAAGCGGGCAGATCGCCACCCTGCCGGCTCCTCTGCAGGGTAGCCGTATACCTCGCCGGCACCCCCCACCCCGCCCGCGCCTTCGGCAAAGGAGGCCCACGCAATTCGCTGGCACCCTTACTCCGCCGGCTTTTCCGCGGGAGTACCCATACTCTTCTGCTGGCACCCCCCACCCTGCCCGCGCCTTCATGAGGGATACCCGGATACCTCGCCGGCAGCCCCCACCCCGCCCGCGCCTTCGCAGGGAGATACCCATACCCTTCTGCCGGCAGCCCCCACCCCGCCCGCGCCTTCGGCGCTCCTCCCCCGCCCCCTCCCGGGGGGCGGGGTCCGTGCCCGGGCGTATATCAAGGGAGCAGCCGTATCCGGGGTGCAGCCGGTGGGCAGCCGTATCCGGGGTGCAGCCGGCGGGCAACAGTGCCCGGGCGCATACCCGGCGGGCAACCGTGCCCCGGAGCGACGCTGGCGTGCGCCGCCTCCCCGGGTGAATACCCGTATGCTCTTCGCGAAATAGCGCCGGATGCCTGCTTGCACACCAGAAAGCCGTTTTATAAAAACCGGCGGGAGCCGGGGGAAGATCCCCGCCTCCGTCAGAAGTTAAAGTGCCGCCCGACGATCTTCAACGCACAGTAGTCCCCGCACATCGTG
>MPOY01000423.1 GCA_001896715.1 Methanoculleus sp. EBM-46 | reverse complement strand
GCGGGCGGGGTGGGGGGTGCCGGCGAGGTATCCGGGTATCCCTCATGAAGGTGCGGGTGGGGTGGGGGCTGCCGGAGAAGTGCATGGGTATCCCTGCGAAGGCGCGGGCGGGGTGGGGGGTGCCGGCGAGGTATCCGGGTATCCCTCATGAAGGCGCGGGCGGGGTGGGGGTGGCCGAAGAAGTGCATGGGTATCCCTGCGAAGGCGCGGGAGGGGTGCCGGCGAGCACCAGATGGGGTCCGGCAGTCCGGAGTCGTTGCGCCAGTGTCGCTCGTATACCTGAACCCGCAAGCCCGTGGCTGTGCCCGCTCTCACAGCCTCCGTGTCGCCCTGGCTGCCAGGGCGATGACGGGCACGATCTCCAGCCTCCCGGCCCACATAACGATGATGAAGAGCCACTTCGCCCCGGGACTCATGCCGGGGTTCACGAGCCCGGTGCTGATCCCGACGTTCGATATAGCCGAGACGACCTCGAAGATGACATCGGTGGAGTCAAACCCCCCCTGCGGCACAAGGTGGAGCAGGAGAAGGGTGGCGACCGCGACCGCCAGGATGAAGAGCACGACGACGAGCATGCTCTTTGAGACCTCGTACTCCGGGAGATGTTCGAGGATCGGCCGGCCCTCGTGCCGGAGCGGGGTGATCGTCCGCCACCCTGCGCGGAGCCTCCGGATCCACCACCCGAGCGTCTCAAGGCCGAGGATGACCCTGCCGAGTTTGATGCCGCCGGCGGTACTTCCCGCCGACCCGCCTATCAGCATCAGCGCGGTGAGCACCATCACGGTTGCGCCATACCAGTCACGGGGGTTTGCGTTCTGGAACCCGGTGCAGGTGATGCCGCTCACCGTCATGAAGATGCCCTCCCGGAGGGCCTCGGCGGGGGCGAGGGAAGAGAGGGCCACGAGATCGAAGGTGATGGCGGTGCATCCGATAAGGATGAGTGCAAAGAGGAGGATTGCCTGCGAATCCCGGAAAAATTCGAACGTTCTCCGGTAGTAGAGGATAAAATAGAGTTTGAACGGCAGAGCACCGGCGATCATGACCGGGACGACGAGCATCTCAAGGAGCGGGCTCTCGTAGTAGAGGATGCCAGCCGAGTGCACTGCAAATCCGCCGGTCGATATCGCCGTCATGACGATGTTCACGGCGTCCCAGAGGGATATGCCCGAGAGGAGAACGAGACCGATGCCGAGGGCCGTGAGCACCAGGTATATCCGCCACATCTCCGTAGCGGTGGCCACGACGCCCGGCATGAACGCCTCCGACCGCCCCTCCGAGCGGTAGAGCTGGAATCGGGTCAGGCCTGACCTGCCCGCGAGAGCGATGGTGAACGCAACGATGCCGAGCCCGCCCATCCACTGGGTCAGCGACCGCCAGAAGAGGATCATCCGTGGAACGGTATCGACCGACGGGAGAAGGGAGAACCCCGTTCCCGTCCAGCCCGACATCGCCTCAAAGACGCTGTCGGTATATGGGATTCCAAGGCCGAACATGTAGGGGAGCGCGCCTATCAGGGCGGCAGCAAGCCAGATCAGGGCGACCGCAGAGAGTGCGACGGAGAGGTGCGCTTCTCCCTCCGCCTTCGCGACGCTGGCAAGCCAGACCCCGAGGATGCCGAACCCCGCCGGCGCCGAGGCCATCGGGAGGAGGAGGTCGAGCTCGCCATACCAGAAACCGACAAGGAACGGTGTGCAGGAGACCAGCGCGATGAAGAGGAAGATGAGCCCGAGGTCGGAAGCGATGATCGCAAACTGGCTGTTTGCCGCCGGCAGTACCTTTTTGCCGGAGAACGCCGGGAAGAAACGGTCTCTACGACGGTCCATTGCCGCACCTGATGCGGTTTTACGGGATCACCAGCTGAATTATGGACATGGAAAACCCGGTATATGTAGTTTTTGGCGACCTGTCCGGCTCCGCACACGGCGATGGCGAGGGCCGTACGACCGGAGAGATGACTTCGGCGGAGAGGGCGGCCGTGACGATGGGGTTTGAGGAGCCCGATCGTGTCCCGCTCTTCACCATATACGGGGCGAAAGACCTCGGGCTCTCCATCCGGGAGTACTCCTCAAAACTGAAGTATGTCGCCGCGGGCCAGATGCGTCTCCTGGAGAAGTTCGGCGGCATAGACTGCCCCGCCCATCAGGGCGGGGTTTGCAGATAGCAGCCCTGCGATCTTATGGAACTATCTCTTCTCCAAGGGGGACGAGTGCCGGGTTCGCCGCGGGGATGGTCGGTGCCGTCAGGATATCCCTGATACCGGCAGAGATAATAGTATCCCCACTGCATAGACCATCATGCCCCTCCCTTCCTGCACCCTTGCGCAGGGGCGGTATACGGTGTGCCGACCGCTGCCGGAAGGCCGGTCTTCACAACCCCTTCCGACAGTGAGAGGAAGCGACGGGGTGGGTAGCCGGAGGGGCACCACCGGGTTGATGCGGGGCGTTCCTGGCTTCCCGCCTCGTTCCGGGGATTGGAGGTTCATTGCATGACTCTCGTGATGGCATACATCGGAAGACAGGGCGCCGTGATGGCGGGCGATATGCGGGAGATCGCATTCCAGGGAGACGACCCCTGTATAGAAGCGCTGGAGCGCGAGCTCTACAGCGGTTCGATCGCGTCCGACAACGACCTGCTGGAGCGGGCCGGTGAGATCGGGGTGGCAATCCGGGTCAGGGATGATAAGGTCAAAGTCACGGAGCAGGACGGGGTGATCGTCGGCGAGGTGACCGAGACCGCGGGATCGACGATCCGCCAAAAGAGGCTGTACGTCACTGCAGGGAGTTACGTCATCGCCGAGATCATCGACTCCCGGTTACGCGTGACACAGAGAGGCCGGGCGGGCAATTTCGTGGTGCTGGGCAACGATATAACGAAGCAGGTCGCCGGCCAGTGTATCCGTGAGGCGTGGAAAGGTGGGACGGTTCCTGAGGCCATGCGGGTCATCCTGCTCGCCATGCAGATGGCGTCAGGCGTAACGGCGTCGGTGAGCAGAACGTTCATGCTGGTGCATACCGATCGTGCGATGAACCTTGCCGGTGCGATAAACCGGGCTTCCTGGGGAGAATAGGTTTCGGGAGGTGTTCGATTCCGCCGGTGGCCGGTGAAGGTGTCCCGGCCGTAGCAGAGACGGCACTACTGGCTGAGGTAGTTGTGTTTCTTGAGCCAGTCAACCTGGGGCCTGATGTAACGGTAGATGATGTCGCATTTTTCATCCTGGAAACTCCAGGGAACAACGATCAGGAGGTCGCCCTCGCGTATCCAGAGCCGCTTCTTGATCTTGCCCTTGATCCGCCCCATGCGCGTGACACCGTCCTCGCAACGGACGCGGATATGG
>MPOY01000444.1 GCA_001896715.1 Methanoculleus sp. EBM-46 | reverse complement strand
TGCCAGTACATTTTGTATCCCCGTATAGTGGCTTCGCTATCCCAGTGGCAAAGATCATGTTTGCTTGTGTTTTTCCCTGAAGGCTGTTCAAGGTAGTGTTGAAAACAAGTAGGCTTGGGGGAAGAGAGAATCTTCAGCGTTGCTTCATCCATGAAGACGTTCGCGCCATTTGACTGAAGTTCTGCATCCTCAAAGTAAACCCTGCCAGCCCAGTGCTCAAGTTTGCCAAATATGGCCTCCACAATATCACTGACTTTATTTTCGTCTTTTTCGGGATTCAGTTTTTTTGGCACATGATCACCGACAGACCATGAGTATCTCTTTCTAAATAGAGCTGTGTGTCCAAAATCTGTGATGTTTCCTCTTTCATCTGTCAAATAGAAGCAGGGAACTTCGTTCTCTTTTTCCAGCATTTTAAGTAGATCTACCGAATTTCTGGACTTATCTTGTTCATAATCTTCAATAACTTTTGGTGGAATAGGAAGCGCAGGTTTACCCGTGTCCGCAGTGTTGATAACCCACTGCATGTGCTTTCTTGGCGACTTTCCCGAAAGTATTAGATAACCTTTCTTTAGACCTTGTCTCTGATATTCAGAATATTCATTCAATGAGGCATATCTTAGAAGGATAACTATTTCTCTTCTGTCTCTGTTTTGGTGAACGTGTCTATGAACTTGAGGTCTTACAGGTCTGAAGTAGATCTCTTTAAATGAGAAACAATCAAGACTTCTTCTATTCCCCTCGAAGTTAATTATGAAATGTTCCTCACTTGCATCGAAAGTTCCGTTTATCCGATAGAACTGCGTTCCTTCATTTTCACTTGATGGTGAAATGATGTACTCTCTGCCCTTCTTCTTGAGTATTCCTGCTTTTACTTTAGGGAAGTAGTTGTTGTTCGCGTCTATCATAAATGACTTGTAAAGTTGTCCGATGCTTCCCGGATCACCGACTGCTCTGTAATAAAGATTTCGGTCTTCAAAATCCTCATCCTTCTGAAATTTGGCGAAAGATGCTATCTTCATGATGTTCTTCGTGAGCCCTCTAATAGTGCTTCCAGGAATGAGGGATCGACCACCTATTTCGAAAAACTCCGACTTGTCTGAAACCCTGCGGATGTAAACGGGTGTTTTGGCATCAATTGTGAGATCTATGTAACCGCTCAATAATCCGTCTTTATAAGAACCAAAATCGGGTATTGAGCTTCCATGTTCGGATTCAACAACGGCGTCATTTAGAGGAATGAAGTTATAGGGAGCTTTTGAGAATTTTGTATTCTCACTCTTGTTTGTTTCCTGTTTATGCTTAGACGCTTCTGCTTTATTAGCAGTCTCCATTCGAATTCTCTCTTGTTCGTCAGCAAAACTTTTCCCATCAATTATTATCTCAACAATCTTGCCGTCTACTCTTCTTACTGTTACGTGCTTTCCTTCAGCATCATCCGGAAGTTTGATTGAAGCAGGAACGACCATTTTCTGATTTTTATCAAAGTAGACTCTGATTTTCCCATCTTCTCCCTTTCTCAAAATCGCATCGTCAGAAGTTTCATTCATATTCTGACCTCCTCAAATCTAATCGAAACAAACCTGCTATCCACGAAAGAAGCCTGTCCAATTTCGTTGTAGTCAACGTAATTCCTCGTTCTTAAGACAAGCCTTTCTGCTCCTGGCAGTAGTGGGTTATCCACACATGATTCAGGAAGCTCGTATTTGACGCCTCGAGATTCCGATACTTTGATCATCCCGTCAGAACCGATGAATGTTGTGCCCCACATCACTTGATCAGCATCGATAACTTCCACACTCTCTCCAGACTGGTCATTTCTCAGACGATACTTGATTATGTCCCCAGTTTTCCAGAGAAATAATTCTCTGTCTTGATCGAATATTCTGAATCTGAGAATGTGTTTGCATAAGCTCTCAAAACCACCGATTTGCTTAAGAAAATCCTCGCTGAAGATTCCGAACTTGATCTCGTGGTTTAACCAGCAGACGGTTTTCAACCCTTCAAAATCACGAGTGATCTTTTGCAATTCCTCACATACGCAGGTCCCGGTTGTCACAGTCGAATTCACTATATCAATTTTGCGCATGTTTCTGCCTCCCAACATGCTCCAGGAACTTAGACACATATTTCTCCATAATGTCCCTGTCGCCTTTGATATCAAGAGTGCCCTTTTCATTCTCTTCAATTTCGAACTCTCTTCCATCAACGCGGATTCTTGCCCGCCTTCCCACAAGAAGTCCTCTCCCTATCGACTTTTCTCCGCCAACTGGCAGATCAGCATTCCACAGATCTTTCAAAACGAGCAGCATAAGACCGACTCCCCAAAAAGAGTCCCTGTCTTTCTGTTTCTTCACCTGGATCTTAACTTTTATCTTTTCTTCCTTATGCCATATGGGCTCGGTTTCAAACAGAGCTCCCCCAATCACACCGCCTGTGAATCTGTCAATTTTGATTCTCGGTTGTCTCTCATGATGAACAGTATTTTTGTTTATGTAACTTTCTGTCACCCTGACTCTGCTTTTTGACTTATAAGAATCTTTCCCTTCTTCATCGACCCATCCAAAAAGCTCTTTTATGTCTTCAGGGTCTTCATTTGCCGACACGTTTTTTCCGGAGAGAGTGTTATGAATTCTCACTGCCCTATCTCTTATCGCCCCTTTTAGTGCTGTTCCCGACAATACAAACTGTTCTCTACTGGTAAGGGCGGTCTTGTCCGGGTCTTTATCTTCATCTTCTCCACTTTCAACAATCGAAGACCCAATCATCAGGGAGTTTTTGATTTCAAAAACTGCATCAATATCAAGCAGCAGATTATTTCTCTTTTCCAGCTTGGGATACTTTTTCAGATTTACTGAGAGGTGATTTGAGTCTTCTGTAAGACCATTTGCAAGATACTTCAGCCACTTTCTACCGTCTTCAGGAAAAACAAAACGGTAAGCTTTGACTTCTGAGATAGTTATCTTTCCAAAACCTTTAGACCCCATGGCTCCAATGGATATTGCTCCGCTTTCAAGTTCGTCTACAACAGTCGCCAGCAGAGAAAAGACGCTTGATTCAATATCTTCTTCACCGTCTCTTATAGTCAATTCAATACGCAGATTGAACTCGGAACCCTTTTCCACCAACTCGTAATCGTACTTCTTTTTGTCTTCAACTATACCGGTTAGCCTGTTTATCTTTATTCCATCTCGAGTAGTTACAACAGGAGCGTCTAATGGATAAAGATCATCGACAATCATAATACTCTGTAAATCTCCAGAACCAAAGACGCTTGTAACTATTTCTGCTGTTTCATATTCGTTTTCCAGATGGTGCTTGAGAGCGCCAGTAAAACTGGTAGCAGGGATGTAAGGCTGTCCTTTTTCGTTTAGAATAACTTCTGTATCGACAGCATCGCCTTTTCCAGTACCGATTATCAGCGGAGACTCATTCCTTATCTTTCCTGTGAGCAGAATTTTTCCTTTTGTTGGCTTTTCTTTTTTTGAGCTCAACTCAATCACCTCCATCTTTTTTATGGAGAATTCTGACAAATCTGAAAAATGCGGTCCAATAGGATTTGGCAAGATAAAACTTAATCTTTTCACTGTCCAGGTCTATTTTGAGCATTTCAATGTCTCTTGCCCTTTCCCATTGCTTGATCTCATTTATCACCGGTTCATCAAAAGCCTTCAAGTCATCCATAATTCCAGCTTTTTCCAGACTATTAGCTGCTTTCTTGGGTGTTTTTACTTCTTTGTTGGAATTGTTGTTGTTTTTTGAGTACAGTTGGTCGAGTTTTTCCAAGAAGTCTTTCTTGCTTTCGGCTTTAGATAAGAAATATAGAATTCTTCCGGCTAGATGATTTGTGATGTTTGATTTGTATTCCTCGTGGGAATTCAATTTCAAAAATCCTCTGTGTGCAGCGAATGAAGACATTTCCTCAAGCATTATTTCTTCAAGCATTCGCAATGAATGGTCTGGAGTCACAGGATTTGAGTCAAAATCTTCTTCCTTCTTGCGGAAGATTGCTTCCGAAAGGTCCGAACTTACTACTCTCAGTTTGCCGAATCCTTCTGCCAGTCTCTCGCCTAGACCGTAAGTGAGAATATGTTTGATGCCATTGAAGAAATCGCGATCATCGCCAGATGCTTTAGAAACTATGAAACTTGAACCGGGAACAAAAACAATCTCCCTTTCATTGTTCATTTTCCATATCCCAACATAGTTATCGAAATCTTCGATATTGATGGCAGCTTTTTCTATATTGATCTTGCATTTCGTTATTTGTTCTATCTCATGACAGAGACGATCTGCATTGGTGTCAGGAAAGCCAAAATCGTTATGAAGTATTACGGGTGATGCCACTACAAGCAAGATCGGCTCTTCTAATTCCGGTTCGGGAACATCTTCCATCTCGCCGAATGAGAATCTGGCATTGCCGTATTGTGAGGATGATGATTTGCCAATACTGACACGAAATTCTTTTCCCAGAATTTCTCGAAGCATCTTAAGATTGTTCTCAGTGGAAACAATGAAACCCGAGAAATCCTGGCCTGCTTCTAGCGATTCATAGTAGAAAAGTGATCCGTCGATGTTGCGTCCAGCCTCTCTGTCCCTGGTATTATGAAACTGAACGTCTTTGTTAATTGTAATAGTGGTTATGATCTTGCGGTCGTCTCCATCAGTTATCATGGAAAAACCGCCAAGTGGTTTGCTCTTTATCATTCCTGAAGGTTCTTCAAATATGTCTAGTAAGTCTTTGGAAGCATTAGCGTCCTTGATTTTGTGAATATTCATCGGAGTCGGGTAGTAAACCTCTCCGTCTTTCTCTGGGAATGCGGGTTCAACTCTAAGTCTTCCGTTCGGGATCAGTTCAAAGAACAATTCATCATTGTGAGTTTCAGCGAGATCTAGAGATCTGATCATTCTATCAGCAATAATTCCTCTCACTGTTGTCCCTGGAAGCATCTCCAGTGAATCGATCATGCTCTGATCACCATTCTTTTTAGAAATCACGAGTGGCGAATCAGTCTTTATTGTGTATTTCAGGCGCATGGTTTTGCCGTCTTTGAATGATCCAAGCCTTTCATTTGCTCTTTTAGTCGGTCTATCTGTTGCGTGCGTTTTATTCAAAAACTCTAAAGCTTGATCGATACTCTTGAAATCAATCCCTTTTATAGCGGCTTTTACTTTCCCGAATCCTCTATTGCGTTTGAGCCCAATCCTTCTCACATTAAGACAGGCCAAATAAAGGAGTGCTTTTTCCGCTTCTGTGAGCGGTGAATTAACTTCAATCGCTGCCTCAAAGACTATTCCCGGTTTGAGAACTCTGAAGGTCCTCAAGGTATGTTCCATAGCAATTTCGGTTTCTAAGTCAATTGAAGTGTTCTGTCTTGTGTCGGAGAAATGCGAAAGGATCTTCTCTTTGTTTGTTAGTCCCTTGAAGAGTTTATTAGACTTGAAATACTTTAGCTCGCGCGAGATTTCCTCGTAATTCTTGACCTCAAGATTCCCAATCCAAACTTTTCCCTTAGAAGTACCAGTTACACCAAAGAGAGACTCAACTCGATCTCTTTCAATGCCAAGCATTTCAGTCACTTCAGTTGCACTTTCCAGAAGAACACCCTTGATCCTTTTCGCCGGAATGTATGGAAGTCCATCGGCATGCGCAACCAACTCAGTATCAATGATACCGGCTCCTTCGCCTGAGCCGATAGCGGTGTAGCTAAGTGTCTTCATTTCAAATCGCATTCGATCACCTCCAATGGTTTTTCGGGAAGAAACTCCATTAGCTCGATCGCATCGTAGTAAGGAGTTTTACTGTTTATCCAGACGTCTCTGGCATAGGATTCGTGAGGGATTTCGGGAAGACTTAGTCCTTGAGATTTCGTTTCTTCAATAAAGTTACGGATCTGTTCTTGGGAATCGAAAAGCCTTTCTCTTAGTTTCATTATCTTGTTATTAGGCCATTTTCCCTCTGCAAAGTTTGAAACTATAGATAGCAAAGAACACAGAGTGCCGGCTTCATTTTCGTGTGTGACTTTATATGGACCGAAGTGAAGATTCCCTTCAGTAGCGGACAATTGCTTATCTCTTATCTCGTCAAGACTCCCCGAAAAACCGGTGGTTGCCAAATGGAAATCCAGATATGAAGAGCCGCCGTTCTTTCTTGATTCGGCTTTGGCGATAGAAGTTAATTCTTCGGCAAGCAAATAGGATCTGTAAAAGGGATATTTGCTTTTTGCTATACACACTCCCGCACAGGCAGTTATTCCCTTTTTATCACTCAATTGTTTCTTCTCCAATGTTGAGATAAATATCCAGGCGAGGATTAATCCCAATTTCCCGTGGCAAACAAAAGTAATGTCATCTCCACCTATTATGATCGGTCGTATCGGCAAAATCGTCTTTCCATCTTTTCTACGTAACTTGAAGCCATTCTTTTCTGTAAGTCTTTCTTTCTCGATGAGTTCTATCAGATATCTCGTCATTTCCATAAAAGAGTCCTGGGTAGCTTTGCTAACTGAAGCGGATAACTTTCTAAGACCGAAAAGGGAATCAATTTCTGCAAATCTTTTCCCCATGCTGTTTCCATCAATATGAACTATCGCCACATAGTTTGATTCGCTCTCAACCTGACCCAAAAGATCAATCTCATCCGTAAAAGCGAATCTGTCTTTTAGGACGTCGGCTACTAAAGACGAAAGTTTTTGATTGGCTTTATCAGCTGATTTCATTTTCGTATTAGAAACGGATGAAACATACTGATCGCCGTCGCGGAAAAATTCTGCGCTTTCGTCAGATCTTGGGCAGTCGGCGGTGATTCCATACTTTCTAAGAGAAATAATCGGATGGAAACGGTTCTTATTTCTTCTCAAGTCCTCATGCAGAGCCTTCATTGACTGTTTAAATTTGTCGGTATCGAAATCTAAATTGAAACCGAAAGAAGTTCTAAGTCCAGGAGCCGCCACGAGCAGTTCTCTGGAGAACGTTCTCACGAATTCAAAGACCTTTTCTTTCTCAGTGAAAGCGACTACTAAGTTTCCGCCTCCCGAATAAAGAATTTCGAAGGGTGATCCGCTTTGCAGCAACAGAGTATCGGGATCTTTTCTCCAAGATTCAAGATCGAAGTCAATTTCGCCAAAAGTCTTCTTTAATGCATTTTTCAGAGGTTCATTAAATGCATTTTCAACGATATAAGATGCACCAATGTTTTCTTTCAGTTTGTTACTGGAAAAAATGTACTTCTGAATAGAAACGGTATCAACTATCAGAGCAGATACTTTCAAAGCCACCACCTCCAGCATCAACGAAACAATCTGTCTATGTAATCACCAATATCCTTGTAATTCGATCTATGAAGAACTACAAAACTATCTGAACTTGAACCGCTTTCAACCTGAAGCTCCGCTTGCAATTCGCGAGCGGCAGTTTGATCCATAAGAGTTACAAGAATTGATCTGCTCTCGTCTCCTCCGATTTGTCTTGATCTGTGAATAACTTCAAATCCTTTGCTCTTGCACAAATGTCTTGCCGACGAAGTTGTAACTGAAATTGCAAGGAGCTGATAACCCTTTATCAGGAAGGCGTCTAATTCAAAATCGGGCAAGTTCTCTCTCTTAGCTTTGAGGTTAAACCCGTACTGTAAATGATTGTTTTCAGCATACTCAGCGATTTTCTCCGCGACTAATTCTTCCAGCCATTTCCCCTTTAGGAATTCGACAGTGTGATTTGTTCTGCTTTTGTATTGATCATTTGTGATCTCTCCACTCGGTACCCAAAGCTGGCCATTTTCTAAAAGACATCTCTCTTGAGGAAACGAGTTAAGAACATCAATATCTTCTTGCGAGAGACTGGAAAACATCTGTCTGACTTTGTCCTGACCAAGTTCTTCCAAACGTTTTCTAAATCGACCAGGTTTTTCTATCGGGCGGCTTTTGCCCTCTTCTTGGTAGAGCGTTGGCACAAACTTATTTCCAAGATTTATTAGTTTCTCGATATGACCTTTTTCAATTAACTCCTTGATAGTACTTATAACACCTGGAAAACTGACAATTTCAGGTTGATCAAGTTTCTTATATCCATGCAACTTTAAAAGATCAGATATCGAAAGAAAAACCTTGGAGCGCATTTCCTCTGGACTTGCTATTGGAACATCATCATAATTGATCCTATATTCTCTTGCGTCCAGATAGGAAGATGAAGCACTCGATTTGAATTTACCCTTTATGAAACTAGAAATCTGTACGGCCATTGCCTTTGTTCCACCGGTATAGTTAAGGTGAACGGGGCCTTGAATATCATGTTTAGAGAAAAATTCATCTAAAGAGTAACGGATTTCTCTACCCGAGATTTTTTTTAATGGAACTAGATAACAGATTCTTTTACCCAGTCTAGTCTCAAGGAGATCTCGGACTGCTTCGGCTTGCTTTCTTGTGCTACTATGAGAAGACATATTTTCTTCGTCTGAATGAACAAGATATACCCTATCTATAATCAGATGGTTCATTTTACAGAAGTATTCTGATACAACAAAACTCGGAAGAGGGTTAGTACCTACGGTAACAATAAGGTTCATCTACAGCCTCCTTCAGAATCACAAGATCTCTCCAGTCCATCAGAAATGTTCACCAGTTATGAAGTAAACGAAAAGCCAGCAGCTTGTGCCGCTGGCGATTACTTTGGTTTCTTGAAAAGGCCGTAGCCGTAAGAGGTTTTGGCTCCGAGGCCGAAGTCGCCCAGGAAGTCCATAAGCGACTTTTCGAGTTCTTGTTTCAGGTCGTCTCCAATGTTTCCGTTATCCAGCACCGTGAATCGGAAGA
>MPOY01000443.1 GCA_001896715.1 Methanoculleus sp. EBM-46 | reverse complement strand
GTAGCCCATAACGCTGCTGCAATTGCTTGCCTCCTAGTCTACTGTTTGGTCTCGCTTAGCCGTTCGCAAGCCCCTCCCTTTAGGGAGGGGTAGTTGACCAGCGATTACTCATGGAATGGTTGGTCGCCGGGCATAAACAGGGTTTCCTTTTTTGATGAGAACATTACCCCTCCTGTTCAGGTGGGCGGGAGATCCGGCGCGCTGATCATGACCTCTCTCTTTGCGAGAGCGGTTGCGCGGGACTGGAGGCTCTCGCGTTCCCGGGCATACGAGGTCTGCGAGATCTCCTGTTGCCCCTCCGCCCGGGCCCGCGCGGCAGCCTTCACCTCGCGCTCCCGTTGCAGTCTCGCAACCTCAGCCGTGAGGTGCTGTTCATCGATGACGTTCGGGAGGGCGGCGCGAGTCTCCTCCAGCGCCGCGCGCTGCTCCCGGATCTCTCTTTGCCGGCGCATGGTCCGCCGTATTCCGGCAGGAAGGGTGTCAGGGTCGGAGAAGAGGCCGATCTCCTCCTGGTTCTTGAGGGCAAGGTCCCCTCGCCGGATCATGGCGAGCGTTGCCGGCATCACCGATTCGATCAGGCCGGCCAGGGTATCCCCGTCATCCTGAAGAGGGGCAGTGTATGCGTCGAGGGCCCGGCCGATTGCTTTCGCCGCCGTATCCTCTCCGGCCTTTCCTGCCGCCTTCTCGGCCTTCCGGAAGAGATGGACGGCGGGGGTTCGGAGGGCTGTGATCTCGCGCCCGATCTCTTCATCCTGGACATCGAGTTCCCGGATCATTCCCTCGATCTCCTGCCGCCGGGCGTAGTCCGGACGCAACCTGAGGGCGGCAAGGTCTTCTTCGGCCTTTTGAACCTCTCCGTCCAGCTCCTCCAGTGCCTTCCTGTAGTCTCGCGCCTGACCGGAGGCGGCGGTGTACTCCCCACGGATACGGGTAAGGGATTCATACACCTCCCGGGCATCTTTCACCTGTTGTCGGTCCGCACGTGCCCGGGAGACCGTCTCCGTCATCGCGTTGATCTCTCTTCCGAGATCCCTGACGGCAGTGCGCACCTCCTTCATCTCGTCCGGATAGGAGGAAGAGAGGTACTTTCCCTGCCCTTTCATCGCCTTGAGCACGCTCTTCAGGGTCTCGGCGGCGGTGGCATAGAAGGTCTCCGGGTCGCCCGAAGGCTCGCGGGAGAGGATCTGGGCCATCGACTTCGTGAACTGGGGGAGCGCCTTCTTCGATATATCCCTGAGTCGGGGGTGGATCGTCTCATCAGCATCTGCCGCCTCCATCCGGGCAATCACCTCCCGGAGGCGTTCAAGGGCGCCGGTGATCGCCTCCCGGGATGGTGCCGTTGTATCCAGAAGGCCTGAGTCTATCTCCTCCTCGCGGACATCCATCCACCCCGGAAGGTCGTCAAAGGAGAGGGACAACGTTTCTTCTACAGGTTCGGTCTTTTTAAAGAGGTCTCGCAGTCGATTGAACATGATTCACCCTTGCTCGGTATATCCTCTGGCGGCTTTCCCTATCAAGGGTCCGTCAGTCGCTCCCCGCAATCCGCTGCAGGCGTTCCACGCCCTGGATCTCCCGGACGACGTCCACGACGGCCTGGGGGACCAGGTGTTCCCAGGGTTCGCCATCGAGCATCCGCCGCCTGATGGCGGTGCCCGAGTGCGTCTCCCGCTCGTACATATCGGGCGACTGGACGTCCACCCCTGCTTCGGCAAAGAGCTGCATGACGAGGGGGTTTGATGAGTAGACCGTCTCGAACGGCGGTGTCATCGCCCGGACATGGGCGACCCAGAGAGCGTTTCTCTGGAGATCCTCGATCGGGATGACGTAGAACGGGCACGGAAGGTCGGCAAGCGACCTGGTGAGCATCAGCACCCGTTCGCCGGCCGTGAAGGGGTTTGCCACCGTGTGGGAGAGCTGGGCGCTCCCGACCCCGATGACGATCTCGTCGGCAGAGCAGGCGATCCGCTCCAGCACCGACTGGTGACCGTTGTGATAGGGCTGGAATCGCCCGATGTAGAACCCCCGGCTCATCTCCGTCCGCCCCCGTGTGCAACCTGCGCGGCAAACGCGCCCGCCGTGAACCCGGCGTCGATGTTCACGACCGCAAGCACCGAACATGCCTGGAGCATGCTCGCCAGCGCCGCCTCGCCGCCGCCCATGTAGCCGTAGCCGGTGCTCACGGGAACGCCGATCACCGGACGGTCGACGAGGCCGGCGACGATCGCGGGAAGCGTTCCCTCCCGGCCGGCGGCCACGATGAAGACATCCGCCGGTATAAGATCCTTGAGGGCCGAGAAGAGGCGGTGGATCCCCGCCACGCCGACATCGTATGCAGTCCTGACGTCGCACCCCATCTCCTCGGCGATCAGCCTCGCCTCCTCGGCGACGGGGATATCCGATGTCCCCGCGGTGAGGATGGCGACGGTTCCGCCCCGGGGGTCGGGTCCGTTGCCGGTCGAGAGGATGACCGCCCGCGCCGCCTTCCGATGTTCCAGCCGGATATCCGACGGCAGGCGGGACCGGAGGGCCTCGATATGCGCCGGCGAGACCCTCGTCGCGATGCACCGGCCGGCCGTCTTCACCTGCGCGAGCATGATCTCCGCAAACGTGAGGGGATCCTTTCCCTCGGCGAGCACCACCTCGGGCATCCCGCAGCGCACGCTCCGCCCGGCATCGATCCGGGCCATCCCGTCGAGCACGTCGATGCGGAGCCCCTCGATGGCGGCCGCCGCCTCGTCCTCAGATACCTCACCGCTACGATACATCCGGAGGATCTCCCTGATGGTGGCATTCGGCAGCATGGTTCGATAACAAAAATAGGTGGGGAAGTATAATATTACTTCATCTCATGTCCTACCTCGTCTACGTCGCAGGGTTCGGCGTTGCCGTCACTGTCTTCCTGTGGCTCCGCGACCTGCGGATATTCTACCGGACCGGTCTATCCGGCTACCGGACGGCGGCATATTGGGGGGTCCCCTATACGGCGCTTGCCCTGCTCGGTTTCTTCGTGACTGCGTACGCCGAAGCGTGGGAGTTCCTGGGGCTTGGGCTGGTCCTGTTAGCCCTCTACCTCCAGGGCCGGGTAGACCGGGAGAACGTATGGCAGAACGAAGGCACCGCCGAGCGGTTCTTCGGCAGGGCAAAGCGCACAAAAGATAAGGGTTCGCGCAAGAGACTTTAGTTCAGGAGAATACCGAATGCTTCAGAAACCACGGGGAACACGGGACTTTTTACCCGACGAGATGGAACGGCGACGACTGATCGAGCGGCGGATGCGGGAGGCGGCCCGCCGGTGGGGATACCGTGAGGTCAGCACACCCGACTTCGAACACCTTGAGCTCTTCACGATGAAGTCCGGCGAAGGGATCATCCAGGAGATGTACGTCTTCGAGGACAAGGGCGGGAGGCAGATGACGCTCCGGCCGGAGGTGACCGCAGCGGTCCTCCGGATGTACGTCAACGAGGGCAAGGTCCTCCCGAAGCCCATCCGCTGGTGCTACTTCGCCGACTGTTTCCGCTATGAACGCCCACAAAAGGGCCGGTACCGGCAGTTCTGGCAGTTCGGCGTCGAGCTCATCGGCGCAGATACTCCGTCCGCCGACGCCGAGGTGGTCATGCTCGCCGATGATGTGCTCCGATCGACCGGCGTCGCGTTCGACCTCCACGTCGGCCACCTCGCGCCGATGAAGCATCTCCTCGCCGACCTCGCGCCGGGCGACCAGCGGGCGATCATGGCCTGCCTCGACAAGCACGATACTGCAGGGCTCGAGGCGGCGCTCGTCGAGAAAAACCTCACCCATCTTGCCGAACCCCTTGCGGCGCTCTCGAAGTGCCGCAACGTTTCGGAGGTCTTTGAGATCGCCGGCGACATCCCCGAACGCGCGCGGATCGAGGAGATATTTTCGCTCCTCGACTCCCAGGATATCGACTACCGGCCGGACTTCGGCATCGCCCGGGGACTTGACTACTACACGGGGATGGTCTTTGAGGGGTTCGCGAAAAACCTCGGTGCGGAGAACCAGATCATCGGCGGCGGCGCCTACCGGCTCGCCCACCTCTTCGGCGGCGACGACGTGGCCTCCTCGGGGTTTGCTATAGGGTTCGACCGGGTCGTGGTCTCGATCGGGGATTTCCCGCTCGTAGATGAACCTATCGTCGGCGTCGTCTGTACGCCCGAGGCACGGGCACGGGCGCTCGATGTAGCCCGCGCCTTCCGTAGCGCAGGGGTGAGGGCCGAGATCGACCTCATGCAGCGGGGAATGGGCGCCCAGGTCTCTCACGCCGCAAAAACGGCCGACTTCGCCGTGATCCTCGGGAAGCGCGAGGTCGAGGCGGGGACGGTGACCCTCAGGGATCTCCACTCAGGCAAGCAGCAGGAGAGGAGCCTTGAGGACGCCATCGCTGAGGTAGCACGGCATGGTTCTTGCTGAGGACCTGGCGAAGCAGCAGCGGAGCATCAGCGTCGCGGAGTTCTTCGAGAAGAACAAGCACCTTCTCGGCTTCGACTCCCCGACGCGCGGGATCATAACCACCATCAAGGAGGCGGTGGACAACGCGCTCGACGCCTGCGAGGAGGCCGAGGTCCTCCCCGACATATTCGTCGGTGTACGGAGGGTCGACGCCGACGTCTACCGGATAACCGTCGAGGACAACGGCCCCGGGATCGTGCCGGAGAACGTTCCCCCGGTCTTTGGGAAGCTCCTCTACGGCTCGCGGTTTCACCAGATCCGGCAGAGCCGGGGGCAGCAGGGTATCGGTATATCGGCGGCGGTGCTGTATGCGCAGCTCACCACCGGCACCCCGGCGCTCGTCGTCTCCCGGACGGGAGCGAAGGCGAGAGCACACCGGTTCGAGCTGATGATCCGGACCGAGACGAACGAGCCCGAGATCGTGAGCCACGAGGAGATCGACTGGGACCGGATGCACGGCACGAGGCTTGAGATCCAGTTCAAGAGCACCCTTGCCGCGAAGAAGCGGCTGGTGGATTATCTCCGCCTGACGGCGATCGTCAACCCGCACGCGCGTATCACGGCCGATATCGACGGCGAGGTGACGACGTTTGAGCGGGTGGCCAGCGAAGTCCCGCCGTGCCCGAAACCCGTCCTCCCCCACCCGCACGGGATCGAGTTCGGGGCATTGAAGCGGATCGCGGCCGCGAGCACCGGGACGATCGACGAGTTCCTCGTCGGGAGTTTCTCCCGGGTCGGGAAGAAGACCGCGGACGATATGATCGCTCTTGCCGGGCTCAAACCCTCCCGGAAGGTGAAGAACCTCGATGCCGACGAACTGAGGAGGCTTCTTGACGCCATGCAGAGCGTGAAGGTTCCGGCACCGCCGGCGCAGCAGTGCCTCTCCCCCATCGGGGAGGATCTGATCTGCCGGGGGCTAGAAAAGGAGATCGCCCTTGACTTCGTCAGGGCCCGGACCCGCCCGAGCGCGGTCCACGGCGGGCACTCGTTCATCATCGAGGCTGCGATCGGCTACGGGGGCAAGATCCCCGCAGAGGGGAACGCCCAGATATTCCGGTTCGCAAACCGCGTCCCGCTCCTCTACCAGCAGGGCGCCTGCGCTATCACGAACTGCATATCCCAGGTGAACTGGAAGAACTACGGTCTCTCGCAGCAGGGACTCCCCGTGGGCCCGGCGCTCGTCATGGTCCACGTGGCATCCACGAACGTCCCCTTCACGAGCGAGAGCAAGGATGCGGTCGCCTCCATCCCCGAGATCGAGCGCGAGATCGTGCTCGTCCTCCAGGAGCTCGGCCGGGAACTGAAAGCCTACCTCTCCCGCCGGGAGAGAAAGAAGCAGCAGGACGATCGGGCCCGGGCGATCTGCTCGATCATCCCCGAGATAGCCGCGAAAGTGAGCGAGATCGTCGAACTTCCCCTGGTGGATACATCCCCGATCGAGGGGAGGATCATGCGCCGTGTCGTCGCAAAGAAGCGGACGCACGACGGGAAGGTCCGTATCGACGTGAACAACTACACGGGTGGCGAGGTCACGCTCGTCCTCTACAACCTCTCCCGCGATGCGGCCACCGATGCGAACCCCCGGCCGGACTTCGTGGACGAGATCGACGGGGAGTACAACAAGGTCTGGCGGTGCACGCTCGATGCCGGAGCGGCCTGGCAGGTCGTCTACACGGGGAAGGGCGATGGGTCGCTCGATCTGCGTGGTGTCGAGGACGGCAGGAAAGTGGTGGTGGATCTCGATGTCTAGAGAAGAGATGGATGCACTTGCGCGCAAGCGGCTGGTGGATATCGCCCGCGGGTGGTACGACCAGATGCGGGACGGCATCGTGCCCTATATCCGGCTCCCGACGCGGACGAAACAGAATATCGAGTACGACGATGAGAGCGAGGTCTGGAAGTACGGCGATAAGGAGAGCACCCGGTCGGCGGCGACCGAGAAGAGCGCGGTCCACCTCCTGAAGATGGCCTACGTCATCGGGTTTCTAAAGCAGCAGCTTGCCGAGAACCGGTCGTCGACCTTGAGAGAGCTCTACTACATATCCGAAGGGTGGAAGAGAGCGAAGTTTGCCGCCCAGGACGAGAGCAACCTCCTGATCGAGGACCTCGAGATCATCACCGAAGTGCAGCGGGAGGCGTTCCACCTCCGGCCGGAGGAGGACGGCGCCTCGATCTTCGGGCCCTTGCGGATCAGAGAGGCGACCCGGCGCGGGGTGAAGGAGATGCACTGCCAGGAGGATGTCGGGGAGGCGGGCTACCCCATCCCGAACAACGTCGACAACCTCGATTTCATCGACCACGACGCGAAGTTCGTCATCGCCATCGAGACCGGCGGTATGTATGCCCGTCTGATGGAGAACGGGTTTGATGAGGAGTACGGGGCGATCCTTGTCCACCTCAAGGGGCAGCCGGCGCGCTCGACGCGGCGGGTTCTCCGGCGGCTCAACGAGTCGCTCAACCTCCCGGTGGTGGTCTTCACCGACGGCGACCCCTGGTCGTACCGGATATACGCAAGCGTCGCCTACGGCTCGATCAAGAGCGCCCATATGTCGGAACTTCTCGCGACCCCTCAGGCGCAGTTCATCGGGGTGCAGCCCTCCGACATATCCGACTACAACCTCCCCGCCGACCACCTCACCGAACAGGACATCAACGCGCTGAAAGCGGAACTGACCGATCCGCGGTTTGCGACCGACTACTGGAGGAACCAGATCGCCCTGCAGCTTGAGATGAAGGTGAAGTCGGAACAGCAGGCGTTCGCGAGCCGGGGGCTCGACTTCGTGACGAAGGAGTACCTGCCGAAGAGGCTTGCGGAGATGGGGGTTATCTGAGGCGGACCCCGGCGGTTCTCCGGTACCCTGTAACTTCCATGGAGGTTTTGCGGTGGCCCCCTCCGGGACGACGCGCTCTCTCGCATACGGGGAGCGATTGAGCGTCATGCTGCCGCAGGCAGAGGGCCGGCGGCCGGCAACCTTCGTTGCCGGGAGTTCTGCTTCCGGCCGGTTTCACCCGGGGAGGAGCGCTCTCATCGCCCTCACCTTGTTCCGGATCGATGACCGCTCAAAGCCGAAGAAGAAACCGATCTCCTGCCCGAGGGGAGGAACGCCCTTTCCCGGCCGGATCAGGTCTTCATCCTGGCAGGCCGCATAGATGATCGCCGCGCTCCAGAGTGCCCCGCCTCCCCGCAGGAGCGGTTCGGCCGGATGGTCAGCGAGAGCCGTGAAGATCCTTCGGCAACGCTCAAGGATGGTGTCATCCTTAAACCGCCTGCAGAACTCATCGCACCTCCCGAATATCATGGTGGCGCGCAGTTTGCTGGAGAATGCCTCTGTTATTCCGCTATCGAGCAGGCCGGAGAGCCTCTTTCGAACCTCTTCGTCGTCAGGGTCGATCCCGGCCATCCGGGCAAGCTCCTTCACTGCGAAGGCGAAGGATGCATCTATGTCGGTTATGCTGATGCCTGCCTCCTCTGCTTTCATCAGTATGTACTCGAAGATGGCCCGACCCTTCTCCGGGCTCGTGGCTGCCTCCTGGAAGGCGGGTTCAGCCTGCTTGAGGGCGGCAATGAGTTCGGAGGCGTTGGTGATGCGGCCGGATGCCTCCATGCGCGAGAGGAACCGGCAGAGGATGGGGACGGCGTTCTTCAGCCAGTCATCCGGAGTGAGCAGATTTTGCGCCAGATGTTCGATCAGGCACTTCTGCACGGACGGAACATCCCATGCGTCGATCTTTGTTCCAGAGAGGAGATGCATGAACGTACAGAAGGCCAAGATAGTGTCCCCGGCCATACAGGCGCCCCTATCCCCGTGTGCCGCCCCCTCTTCCTGGACAAACGCATCGATATCGGGTCCGATATCCTGGATGACGGCAACAATCGCGGCGGTCACCTCCGCATCGTCGTCGGGCAAGACCTCGTCCGGTTCTTCCGAAACGACCTCGCCCGTGCTCCGCCCCGGCGGATACCAGGAGAGTGCGGCGGCGATATCTTCGGTATAGCCGCAGACGCCGTTTCTTGGGGAGTTGGCGATGGTCTCCACGTCGTCGGGGTCGTGTTCGGTCGATACGAGGCATGCGCGGCAGTAATAATGCGGGATGTCGTCGTCAGGATCATCCTGGATAACAGCGGCCTTGCCGCCGCAGAGATCGCAGGGGATAGCCGGCGGATCGTTCCGTGCGATCAGGCAGAGCGGGCCGCCCGGCAGGGCAATGGGCGTCTCCCCGATCACCTTCAGGTCCAGCGATGTGGTGGAGCCAAAGTCGTAGTCATAGGTGAACGTGCTGCCCGGGGAGACGAGACGCGCGAGGGGGACGCTCATGGCGCCTGTGGAGAATGTACTGTCCGATTCGTAGGCGACTCCCCCGATCTTGAAGGAACTGAGATGGTCGCAGCACTCCACCCATACATCGCGGATCAACCGGTCGAGTTCTCTAAGCCAGGCGTCGTGTCGCGCGAGAACGACCAGCCAGTAGTCTTTGTTGTACCGCCCCTGTATCATGATGAGGAGGGAGGGTTTCTTTCCGGTGGGCCAGCCCGACGCCTGGAGGCAGGCCATGCCGTGCTTGAGAGCCTTCCGTTTTGTCAGGGGAGCCCTGCAGAGCAGGCAGGTACCGGGTGAGACCTTTGATGCCATTCACCAGAAGGTATGATAGTCAGGGATAATGAATGATCGTGGGTCTGCCCGCCTCCCCGGAGGATACGACCCGGGCACCCTCCGCATGCCCGGACTACCGCGTTTAGTGGGTTTGATGAACGTTAGTGACTGTTTTGGGAATTTCGGCGGCTATCCCTTATGGGCGAGGCACTTTCGCTACGATCACTTTCACACCGCACGGCGCGCCTTAAAGCCTGATGAGGACAACAGCAATTCAATATAGGATTGGTGATGGAAGTGCTGCGCACCAGGATTGTGATCGATTGGGTCCGGAAGGATGGGCTTAT
>MPOY01000615.1 GCA_001896715.1 Methanoculleus sp. EBM-46 | reverse complement strand
GTTGACCTGGAACGTCGCGCCCGGGAGATGGACGGCTCCGGTGAATTTTCTCGCCCGCCGGGCAACGGAGGCGGGGATCCTTCTCAGTGAGACGGCAGTCCGATCTCACAATCCACGGCATGCAGTGCGACGGTGGCGGACGTAAAGGATGGTGATCTCCTGCTCCGCGTGGTGCACGGCATATATGATCCGATAATCCCCACACGGACCCGGTAGAGATTCTCTGCTCCGCTTAGCCTGCGCACGCCAAACGGCAGGGGCGCTTCAGAGAGGTCTTCAATACCCTGGAGAATGCGGACAGTGAGATCCCGTGGCAGTGCTGCGATATCCTTCTCAACGCTTGCCTTGATACGGATCGTGTATCCGGCCATTACTGCTTGTACCGTTTCCTGAACTCGCTGAATTCTATGGACGGTTCCTCGCGGCGCTCCGCTACAACGGCAAGGTCATGAAGGTCTATCCTTGCGTTGTTCGTACTCCTGCAGGGGAAGGATCACTGCGACCCGGTTGCCATGCTCATCAACAACATACTGCTCTCCTGCTGGACTCATATGCTTCTCTCTATGGGTGCAGGGACTACCAATCTTCGTCTGCTCCGTCCGGGTGGGGAGCGTCACGAGGAGACTGTTTGCCCGGAATTTAAGCGTTGGAGCTTCTCCGCGAGCTCGATTGTTACTCTTCTGTTACAGCGTTATTTCGGGCGCATGTTGTGTGTTCACCGCAACCTGTAGACATGCCTGCGGTGATCGATTGCTATCAGATATACCGTTTTCTCTCTCTCGTCGGGGAGGAATATCAGCCGGTAGCGTTTTGCAATCCTGCTTTCTTCCCGTGCAGTGCACCTGAAAGCCAGCCGCCTGTGTTGAGGGGATCTTGCCTTAAACGTTGAAGTTTCTTCGCGAGTTCGAGAATCACTTCTCTATTGTCTTTGACCTTTGAGAGGCTCTCGACAAACGTATCGGTCCTCCGGATCGTCCACTCCGTCAGGATAACTCACCGAGGAGGTCGTCTATTGAGGATATTTCTCTCGTCCGGCAGCGATATCTTCTTCGCTCGCCTGAATCGTTGCTCAATCGTCTCTGGGTTGCTCAAGATCTCAATGGTATCGAGGAGGGCCTCGAGATCTTCCCGCCGGACCACTGTCTCCTGGATCATCTTGATCTCAAGATAGAGTTCATCGATGGTGACAGCCGGGGTCATAAATAGTAGTCACCGCCTGCTCCGCCCGGGGCCTATATCTGCAGTCAGGAGATGGGTTTTGCCCGGTACTCTCCCGGCAGACTCTGTCGCACCTCGTCCCCCGGCCAGACCGCGAGCCCTGCCATCACTTCCAGTAGCGCCCGGCATCGGACTGGAGTTGTGTCACCGGCAAAAACATAATGCCATTGCAGCGATCATCACTATCTATGACTCAGAGCGCAAGTCCAAACGATTCTGATATGGTAAGTATCCGTGTTAGCCGCGCGACCCAGGAGAAGCTGAAGAAGCTGAAGAAGGGAGATATGACCTACGATGATGTAATCTCTCAGATGGTCGACGACGAAAATTGGGATGTTGAAAAACTGGATGCCGATCTCGATCAAATCGAGAAGAAGTCTAAGTTTTACTCCTTCGAAGAGGTCTTCAAGGGTGTATGAGTTACTATTCAGTGAGGAAGCGCTCAAATACCTGGCACAAATACCGAAAAAAGACCTGGCAAATGTGAAAGAGGTCATCTCGTTATGCCTTGGAGAGTTTCTGAAAAAGACAACCCGGCGATGCAACAAGAAACTTCTCAAGGGTTCTAAGAGACACACGTATCGCCTTCACATATCGATGACACACACCGTATTCTATCGCATCGATGACGAAAACAAGCGCGTCCTTATAGATGATGTGATGGGGATCAACCAGGCCCACAGCAGATACGGGTTGTACTGATTCTCTTTGTATAGTTACTGGCCCACCATCTTTGCAGCATACATTGGGCTCAGGAATGTCTTCACTCGTTTCTCCCAATAGGTTCTTTTCGCCGCCAGTTTCTCAAATGCCCATGCGATCGTGGCAACGACGTGTTCATAGCCCGTGACGGACGTCGCCGAGATCTTCCCGCCGGACTGCTGTCTCCTGGATCTTCTTGATCTCGATATAGAGTTCATCGATGGTGACAGCCGGGGTCATGACTGGAGTCATCGTCAGCGCTATTAAATGTATTTCGATGGGATCGGAGGCTGTTATGCGGATGGTTTCTCCTGTTGCAAGGGATGTCGTTTTCGCTCTGTTCTGCAGTGCGAGTCGCATGCCCGACCATTACCGCCCGTATCGCTGAACCCCATGGCCGGCTCGTCGCGCCGCTCCGCCGCCACCGCGAGGTCGTGAATGTCTTCCAGCAGCTGTTCGTACTCCTGCAGGGAGAGAATGACTGCGATCCGGTTCCCCTGTTCGTCGACGACGTAATACTCTGCACCCAACTGCTGCGAACCTCCTCACCTCTCCATGGGATGCAGGGATCATCAACCTTCGTTCGCTCCGCAGGGTGGAAAATGTCATCCAGCAGCATCTCGACGGAAGGAGTATCGTTATCCCCGTCCATCAGGGAGAAGAACTCGGGAAAGGGATATTACGAGCGATCATCCGGCAGGCCGGCCTCACTGCTGAAGTACCGGTAAAAGTAACGTTCACTCCTGGTCGCCGAGGATCTCTCCGATTTGCCGGTGCAGAACCGGTATCTCCACCGTTGCCAGAGTCCAGACGTATTTCAAGTTCACGCCGGGGTAATCGTGGATCAGCCTGTCGCGGAGCCCTGATATCTTTCTCCAGGGAATCCCCGGGTGTTCGCTTCGGAAGTCGTCCGGAACATGCTTCGCCGCTTCACCGATAATCTCAAAAAATCTGATGATACCCGCGTTGTATAATGCATCTTCCAGAAACTCCTCATAACTCATTCGTCCGGTCGCCTTCATGATATTTTCAGATTGCTCGTAAATATCCGTAAGATACGATCGCAACCGGGTCATGCCGTACCTCGCTCGCGTGCACAGAAAATAGCCTCCGTCATCACGCTCGCACGGAACCTCTCACTCATCCACTCTTCAGGAACCAGATCTACTTTCCTCTGAAAGAGGTCCTCAAGAAAGTCCCCTAAATCCAATAGATTGTCATACGTGTCCATTTCCGGGCGGAATGAGTATATGATATCCAGATCTGATTCCGGTGTATCCTCCCCACGCGACACGGAGCCGAAGATACCGATCGTTTTAATGCCGTATCTCTCCCGGAGGACAGGAAGCTCACGCTCAAGGAGGGCCAGAACTTGCGACTTGATGGATTGATATTCTTTCACCCTCGTTCACCTCCGGGACTTACCGATGATAGTTCTTTGCCATCACAGGATATGAGGTTTTGCCGGTTAGGGGTTGGCCTTGGATCGCGCCGGTTGATCCAGTAGATGATACGGGTTTTTACCCGGCAGAGGGGCAGCCACATCATTCTGCAGCACTCTGATGGAAGAGGTATCGTTGTCCACCAGGGAGAAGAACTTGGGAGAGGGATATTACGAGCGATCATCCGGCAGGCAGGCCTCACCCGCGAGGAGGTTATGGAGGGTTTTAGCGGTTTCATGAAGGTTATCGTGCCTGTTCAGGAGTGCGATCCAGCAAGCCGAATCGACAAAACACCTGTCATTACTCGTGAGCAACCCGTTTCGGCGATCCGTAGAGATAGTGGTCGTGCTCCGCTGCAAGGTCGGGGATATGGGTGTCTACGGCAAGCGACGCGATCTCGAAGGCGGGATCCTTGTCGGGCTCTTCCGGGGAGAGGTGTACTGTGATGGTGTATTTCTTGCTTCGAGATCGATGGGGCCGGACGGCCGGAAGACCGAGCCGTCAAACAGGACTTTTGTCATTCGAAGACCGCCTGCTGCACCGGAGGTTGATCCGGCCGTCCAGCGTCCAGATGCTTACCCGGTTCCGACCGAGGGAGAGTACCCGGGCATCGTAACAGATGGCCCCGTGCTCCCG
>MPOY01000434.1 GCA_001896715.1 Methanoculleus sp. EBM-46 | reverse complement strand
TTAATGGGTGCGAAGGTTGACGGTTCAAAGGTCGTCCTTATTCGCACGGGCCGGTTGACGCGGCCCCTACCGATTATCCGTGGGATCACGGAATCACCGACTGCCTTTCTCAGATGATTCAGAGCGCCGTTCACGTCGGCGTTGATCAGGGTGCCCGGAGCACTCTGGTAGAGCCCGCGCTTGACCCGCCGTTTCCGCCTACAGGGCGGTTTCTTGATCGGATCAAGAACGAGAGCATCGACCTGCGAGGTGTAGGCTTCAGAATGAGAATCATCGAACCGGATCCCGGCCAACTCGCACTTGCTCTTCAACGCACTCGCAGTGCCATTATCTCTTATCATTGTTGTTTATCCGTCATGAAGAATAGCCGCGGGGTGAAAGTGTACGGGGCTTGTATACGGACAAGCCCGGGACAGGCAGACGGCATTCCTCCCCGCACCTGTTGGCCGGGGTCTCCTGCCTATACGAAGATGAAACGACCAGTACTGTACCTCTCTTTTCACTTCATTGGGGAGAGTGCGTTCGGGTGGCTGGGAGCGGTTTCCGGGTATAGTAACATGGTATAGAGATCGATATACCGGCACGCCACAGATTCCCAGGTATAATCAAGACCCAGCGCCCTGGCCTTACCCATATACCGCTTCAGTTTTTCAGGGCTGCCAAGCAGATCCAGGACCGCCTGCACGATCATCGCATCCTCATCCTCTCGATCGAAGATCAGCGAGCATGCCCTCAACCGATCAGCATGATCGACATCGGCCCTGATGATGGGCACCGTACCGCACACCAGATATTCGAAGATCTTGTTGGGCGAAGTCCTCACCCAGTATCTCGCGTCCGGTCTCACGAGCAGGAAGCCAATATGGGCCCTTTCGGTGAGTTTGACTGTCTTCTCTCGCGGAACATAGCCAAGGAACCGGAGCCTGCCATCATGCCTTCCGGCAAGCTCCTCGATCTTCACCCTCGAGCCCTCGTCCATGGAGGTCCCGCCGATGAAGAAGGTCACGTTGTCATACGAGCGAATGACAGCATCGGCGATATCAAGGAGAAGGTCGACGTCTCTATCGGCCGCATTATTGAGGCTCCCAATATACACCGCATGTATTTGCGGCTCAGGCCCGGCAAGACGGATCTTCTCATCTATCGCGTTCGCATCATACATCGCGGATGCCGCATAATTCGGAACCGCTATGATATGCGACCCGGGAAATAGCCTGTGAACCGCATCACGGTGGTGTTCTGAGACGACGACCGTTCCGGATATCCACTTCTTTGCGAGATCCTCATAGAAGAGCGGCAGAGATATCCGCCCGAAGTGAAGCCAATCTTCATAGACCTCATGTCGATCGTAGATAACCCGTGAGTTGGGCATGCTGTTTTCGACAAGCTTTCCGGCCAGCGGCAGCAGCAGAGGGTCGTGAATGTGAAGAATGGACGGCTGTTCAGGATCAATATCAAGTGCTTTTAGCGCTTTACGGCAGTCGGCCAGTATCTTAGGCCGTAAACAGTAACCCATAAAATACAGGGTTCTGGTCTTTCCCTGGAAGAAGAACCGATTTATTCTAAACCCCCTCACCCCGTGATGGGAGAAGATGCCGGGTCCGGCGGACTCATCCGCGTAATTATAATGTATCCGGCAGACGTTCATCCCCTGATCCGCAAGATAGGTTATGTGCCTCTCAATCCGTACATCCTCCACCGGATGTACGTCAAGAATAATAACATTCATACCGGCACCCGGCGATGATGTCCCTCGCTCAGACTTATATCTAACGATATCGGGTATACGCCGATTATCCCCAAGATATCCGGCGCCCGGAACCTCCACTTTCCCCTCCATCGCGGCATCAAGGAGGTCGACCGGGAGCTGACGGATCGCAAGAGAGGGTACATGCCGGGGAAACTGTGGAGCGATGCCGAAACCCGGCATCCGGAACCCCAGATGTGTACAGTCCGCCCTCTTCATCCCGTGGTCAGACACTCAAACATATTTACGTACCTCTCTGATATACTCTCCCAGTTCAGTACCTTCTCAGCATATCTCCTTGCGTTCATCGCATGATCGGGATGCTCCTCATTCAGGTAACCAAGGATCGCAGCGGCAGCCGTTGCCGGATCATCCGGGGCAACCACCACTCCGCAATCGGCTTCCTTCACAACCCGGAGGTTTGCGATATCGGAGACGATGCACGGCAGCCCTGAGGCCATTGCTTCCGCAAGGGTCAGGGGCGGCATCCCCCCTTCATACTTCGAGACCATCATGTAGTAATCTGCGCAGGCGTAGAGATCCGGGAGGTCTCGACCATGATCGACGTTCCCGAGGAAGAGTACGTTCTCCAATCCCATCCTCCGCACCAGGTTCATTGCTGCCTCCAGGAGCTCTCCCCCTCCGGCGATACAGAGCGTCACACCCTTCCGCTGTTTCTCAAGGTGCGAGAAGATCTCAAGCATGGTGAGCGGTTGTTTTGCAGGGATCAGCCGCCCGACACTCAGGAGAATAACCCCATCCTCCGGGAGACCGAATCTCTTCCGGATACCTGTTCTGTCGGGTGAGGGATGGAACCGCCCGATATCAACCCCATTCGGGATGTAGGATATCCGGTCTCGTGCGACACCGATCCGCTCCAGCTCCTCACGAACCGGCCGCCCAACACCGGTGAAGAGAGTGGTGGAGGGCATACGGTTCAGGCAGGAACGCTCGATCCGGGCAACAACAGATTCATACAGGTGGAAAGGAAGGCTCCCCACCCCGAGCTCGCTCGATCCGGAGTAGGTCGAGTGCATCGTCACCAGGCAGCGCTTAAATGGGTTTTTGGTGAAGATAAAGGGGTTCTGGAGCCAGGCGGCATCATAATCGTTGTTTTTGAAGTGCCGCGAGACCTGGTACCAGTAGTTGAGCAGCCCGACGACGCCCGCCCTCTCTATCAGGGGCCAGCTTCCAAGCCTGACATCCGGGCCTTTTGGGGAGCAAACCGTGCACTCGACGCCTCTTCCTTTGAGTTGCTGCACGACGTTGTAAACTACATTGGCCATGCCCGCGCCGTGGGGAAAGTACTCGGTTGTGCAGACAAGCAGCCTCATGCAGGAATTCCCTCCACCATCCAGACCGGATCGCCTGTTCGCTCCAGAGCGCGTCCGGCAGCAATCACCCTTATCCTCGGATGGGATAACGCTGGAGAGTCGGGCCATCCTCTACCCATCATCCCAGTACCTGGCCGTATACGCCCACGATCTCTTTTGCTATGGTCTTCCACGTATACCGCTCCGAGTATGCGAGAATCGCCTCGCTATCCCATTCCCGATCCAGCGCTATGAGGGTTTTTTCGGCCAGATCGTCAGGGTTGCCCGGATCGGCCAGCAGACCATACTTATCGGAGGTGACAACCTCCGGGATTCCGCCCACCCTCGTTCCCACGAAGGGCTTTCCGCACCCGAAGGCCTCGAACATAACCGTCGGGTTGCCCTCGCTAAGGCTTGGCAGGACAAAGAGGTCACAGGCGTTCAACCAGAGCGGGATCTCATCGTGCGGCTTTCCCCCGGCAAGCATGACGTGATCTTCAAGACCGAGCGACCCGATCTGGCTTTTTAAGGCGTCGTAGAGTCTGCCGGGACCGACAACCACGCAAAGGATATCCGTTCGCTCCCTCACGATCCGCGACATTGCATTGATGAGGTGCTCATGTCCCTTGACCACACCATACAACCTCCCGACGTTCAGGATCACCTTTTTGTCTGTGGGTAATCCCAACGCCTCTCTGCATTCCCCTGTATTCATGGGGTAGAACTTTGTGTTATCGTAGCCGTTTGGAATGGTAACCACGCGCCGGAGCGGGAGGGATATCCCATGATCTTCCGATGCGCCGTTGTATTGTGCAATGTGTCGGGCATCTGACTTCGAGAGTGTCACAGTCCTGTCAACGGAATTTAAGATAACCCTCCTTGCACTCTTCTCGTAAATCCGCACGCATGTGTCTCCTATATGTTCGCCAAACATCAACTGGCCATGATGCGTGAGGACGAGCGGCACCTTGCAGAGTCTCTTCAATAAGGGAAAGGAGAGAGCAACAAAACTGTAGACGTTATGAATATGGATGATGTCGAAGTTCTTCAGTTCGTTTATGAGGAGAAAGATGGATGGTACAAGGGGATTTCTCAACGGTTCCCCGATGCATCTCAGCCTTCTGACGCTGATACCATCCATAACCTCGAAGGTTCTGCCTTCCGGAATGTTTGAGGTTATCACCTCAACCGTATGCCCCTCGTTGATCAGGCCTTTGCTTAAGTTATAGACGTACATCTCCATCCCGCCATTATGCGGTAAAAAATACGGAGTTATCTGAGCGATCCTCATGTTTCACCTCGGCCGATGCCGATCCCACCCGTCTCACAGCAGAGCGCTCGCCCCGGTTACGGTTTCAAAGTTCCAGGTGAAGCGTGCCGCGAAAGTCTTCTCGGGGACCAACGCTGCCGGTATAAACCGGTGGAGGACCCCATCCCCCGGAGCCCCTGACTTCAGGGGCGACGCCGCGCTTCCGCCCGGACGATGTAAGGGCGTGATCCGGCTTTCCGTGAGAAGTCGATACGACGGGGTTCTTCATCGCACCTGCAGGCGTGCCTCTGGGACATGAGGCGAATGAGTATCTCCTGTATCCCCGAGATTCTGTGAGTGTTATGGGCGCTGGGTCCGACATGGAGGGGGATGCCCTTCCGGGACACCTGATATAACTTTCGGATTACCGCCCCGTAATCGTAAGGTCATTCAACTACCCCTTCTACGGGGCTTTTCCCTTATGAACGGAGAAGAATAGCTCTTAATCGGTTTTTTGGCCGATATAAGAACCGGCGTATATGGCAACCTTTCCGATGAGATCATTTCTCACATGCCGTGATAGGATCGGAGGGCGCCGAATGGATCCATACCCCATCATGCAGGTGGGTAAAAGAACCCCGGCAATCATGAATGGGGGCGGCAAAGACCTCTTTGTTCTTTTAAGATAGGATCCCGGAATGCAGGGGCCGGGCAAGCTCGCCCGGATCGGGCCCGGTGTAAGGATTGCGCTGGCGATTGCCGGATGTGCATACCAGTTCTTCCGGTGCCGGATCTTACGCAGATCCTGTCGGATATGCCTGTTGTATCTTCTTGCTCCCCGTCATTGCTGGAGGTGGTAGATGCTGATGCCGCTGTTGGAGTAGATTCTATCCTCTGTGGATAATCTGCCAGTAAGGTTCAGGACATTCCCCTCTGTAGGCAGGTAGGGTTGAAGACCCTTTCCCGGATCGAATTTTGTCTCATCCATCGCTTCCTCATCTCCAAAGAGCAGTCCGCCACCCCGGAGTTGTGCCTCCAGGAGAATAACGTATCCACTACCCCAGGAGCAATTTGGGTCATCGGGGATGAGGCGACCGGTATAGTAAGGCAACCTCAGATGCTCGGATTCGCTTATCTTCTTTCTCCCGAAGAATCGCAACGTATAGTAATCCGTGTGAAGCAGGGACCCGCTCGGCACCTTCTCCAGGATATGATGAAACCCGATCACCTCAGCCTGATTGAAAGAATAACGGATGTAACCCGGGTCTTCCCTGATAAACCCAAGGGCGCTGATGCCATAGAGAGCAATCAAAACGATCATCACGGCCCCAACCCGTCGGGGCGATAGACCCAGGGCGACCAGGTAACGCATGAGGATATAGATGCCCACACCCATGGCAACGGTAAGAATCGGCAGAAATAGGATAGCGAATCGCTCGATGCGGAGAACCGATACCATCTGAAACATCACGGTAAAGATACCGGGAACATTCAGGATGATCGCTACCATCCCCAATATGCCGAACACGACCGAGTATTCCGGCCGCTGCTTCCATAAGAGATAAATCGCTCCCAGCAGTGCAAAGAACACGATAAAAAGGGTATCTACCTGATTCAGGAGAAAACCCCAGCCCTGGTGTACCGCTTCGGTGAGAGCGAGGTTCTGATAAATGGATGAGTCGATGCGTGGGAGCAGGTCCTCTATGAAGGGGTACGCTATAAAGAGCCAGTAACTGAGAAACAGAGAGACGGGGACCATCAGGAAGGTTATACTCACACGTCTTCTCTCATTGGTGAGTCGCTCGAAGAGGTAGAGGAGTCCGATCAGGGCGATGATCATGGGCATTGAGATCTGATGGATCAACAGGATGAACAGGGCCACGATCACGGCAAAGGCCCTCCGGGTGGTGGATCCGGTAACGGCGTACTCCGCTTCGGGTCTCGTCTCCACGATAGAGTAGACCAGATACAGGAGAATCAGAAACCCGACGTAGGCCATGGTCCTCGTCACCATATATGTGCCGTAGTATATGACATCGGCATTCATCGCATACACAAGAACGATGAGAAGGGCGATCTGATCGCTCTGAAATATCCTTTTGATGAGGTAATACAGAAACAGCACGGTTGTGGTGAATATCAGGCCCGTGGTGATGAAGAGAGAAGTTTCGATATTCAGGCCGATCACGTGTGAAGATAACGCCACGAAGATGTGATAGAGAGGAAAGTACGTGTACGTTCCGAGCTCGCCGGGTATGATATGCCCCGATACATATGTGATGGTAGCCATGTAACTGTGCGGCATAAGATCCGTTGTCCCGAAATACAGGGCCGGCCTCAGGGTATAACTGTAGATCGTGACTGCGAGGGTGAGCATGATCTCTATGAGCACCATTACCGGCCGTAACCGCGCAGATAGGATCTGGGTAAATATTACCGCATACAGGATGAGCACCCCAACGAGGCCCAATCCGGATTCGGGCGGGGTAATGAGAAAACCAAGAAGAGTGAGAGTAAAGATGGTCAGAAACAGTCGTAAAGAGATCAGGCGGTTGTAAGAATATACCTCAAGCACCCCTGAAAGTTCGATATCCTTCTTTTTGACGAGAAGGAATGCGAAAGATCCGATGATTGCGGGAACTGCAAGGATCGAGCCGTTGACCAGGTAACTCATCTTTCCGATAAGGAGGCAGACAGCACAACCTGCAACGTAGGTGAAGAGTACCAGATAAGGAAAGATCCCGGTCAGCCTTCTGAATAGCTGAACTCTCAATCCGAACTCTGCCTCCATACCTGCACACCCCCTCCTCCACGCTCAATGCTGATAAAGGTGAGTCCGGATCACCTCCGGCACTTGTGGAGCCGGGGCAACTCTGATGGGTTCGTGGAGGTAAATCCGGTGTCGTATGATGGGTCTGAGGACAATGCCCGGAAGGCCGGATGGTGTTACGCCGTGGGCAACCCTACCTCGATCGTCGGAAAGGCCGTTTACAGATCCGGGGTTCAAGGGGTGCAAGAAAGCCCCCGGGCTTTAGCCCGGGGAGAGTGTCAAAGGGTCCGGTCAGTAATACGAAATCGGCCCTGATTCGGAGAAGATCCCGTTCTGCCCGATCAGGTTCTCAGTCACAAAGACTCTTTCCTGCCCGCCGGTCTGCCAGACCGGTGGTGCCTGGGTATAGTAGAACCAGTTGTGGTCGATGTACGCTCCGTCGCGAGGAACGCCCCGAATCGCTACCGGGAACGAGCTCAGGGGCCCCGTGGCCATGAATGTATTGTGATGAATCTTGATCGTGTCTCCGGCGATCGTGGTGGACCCGGTGACTACACCGTGCATGTCGAAGTTGTGAGAAGAACTTACGATGAAGTTCGGCCCGCAGATGTTGTATCTCGCCTCGTACCCATCTCCGGCGACCCCGCTCCCGGCGATCGCGTGCCGACAGTAATCGAAGTAATTCGCCTCGATCAGACTCGTTGCTCCTCCCGACACCACGACGCCGTATCCAAGGCCCTCCATCTGGCAGTGGTGGATATAGTTGTGATGGATATACCCGCCCGCCTTCATATCGGAACCCCCAGTACCGGCAATGCCGATCGCAGCACCGTTCCAACCCCAGATCTCACAATTGTCCACCTCAAGGTTGCGATAGGCTGAGTGGATTCCAAGGGCCGACGGAACATCCGTTTCGTTCCCGGTATCCGGCCCCTCAAGGCGGATTCCGGTAATCCTCACATTCTCTCCACCGGCGATAAATCCGATCCTCGGATCGGAGTCCGCCGCCCTGAGGTAGATCAACCCTCCCGGTGAGACCGGGTATTCGCCCCGGGCCGTCGAGTTGCGGTGAGCCGAGACATATGCTCCGTTCGATGCTGCCGGATCTGCAATCTTCTCCAGGCCTTGCGATAGATCCCCGGACTCCGCTTCTATATGGATATTATCTCTCCCACTCTGCCCGCCTGCTGCAGTATCGGGAAGATAGCCAATATCACCGGTTATGAGAACCGCGTCAAGGCTCGGATCATCCTCACGCCAGTAGATGCTCAGGGTGTGCTTGCCGCCGGAGAGGTAGCGAACCTCTCCGGTGCTCCAGTGCCAGTCCTGCCCCACCTCATCCAGATCCCATCGACGGATCTCCTCATCATCCACCGAGACCCGGATGGTGCCTCCGCCCCCATTTAATCCGGATGCGCGAACCCGAAACGCATAATCTCCCGGTTCTTTGATCTCAAATGCATATGTTGCCGATCCGGTCACGCTTCGCTCTCCCCGATTGCCGGCAAGCGTAACGCCCGGGGGTATGACCACTCCTGCCGGAGCTCCGGTGAGGTTGATCCGGGCAGTCTCATCGATGTAGATGACATCCCCACTCTCTGCATCTCGAAGGGCATCAAACAGTTCGCCGGCGGTTGTGACGATGTTGCCCGCCCCGGGCTGCGTCGGTGTGAGTATATCCTTGTAGCCGTCTCCGCCCCCGATAGGGTTGCCCGTGGGGTTCGCCCCGGCGCCGAAAGTCATCTTATACTCAGTGGATACTATTGCAGGATCCGGATCATCTGCAGGATACGGGGTGGAGGTGGAGTGCATATCCCCGCGACCCCGGGGTATGGGATCGAGCGTTGCCGGGATAGCCTGGGCTATACAGAGAAGGAAGAGTATAATGATGAGTATCGCCTCTCGGGAGCGCACGGTATTTGCATCTCTGATCCCCACGATCCGTTATATGTTTTGTCGGGCAGCGGGTTTTCAGGCTATGGCCCGATCTGGTGCACCCGGAATATCCGTCGGGATACGTGTGCTGCTTTTGAGCCATGCATTCAGGTTCCTTGCCTGATAGCAAAATAGGGTCGCACCGGATAGGTGCCCGGGGGTGGAGAGGAAAAAGCCCTATTTCTGAAGAAGGAGAGGGTGTTGGAGGGGCACCTTTGACCTCTCCTGCCCGCTCTTCCCGCTCAGTAGTACTTGATTGGCCCGGATGCCGAGAGAGTCCCGCTCGGTCCAATCAGGTTGTTCGTCATGCTGATCCCGTTTTTGCCACCTGTCTGCCAGACCGGTGCATCCCGGGTAAAGTAGAACCAGTTGTGGTCGATGTACGCACCGACACGGGGGACACCCCGGATGGCGATGCACGTCGGCATCTGAGAGGTTGTACCCAGGAACGTATTGTGGTGGATCTTGATCGTGTCTCCGGCGATCGTGGTTGACCCGGTGACTACACCATGCATGTCAAAGTTATGGGGCGACGTCGAGATCCAGTTCGGACCACAGATGTTGTACCGCGCCTCATACCCATCTCCAGCGTTCCCGGCTCCGGTGATACCGTGCCGGCAGTAATCGAAGTAGTTCGCCTCGATGAGAGCGACACCGCCACTGGATAGACAGACACCGTACCCAAGACCGGCCACCTGGTTGTGGTGGATATAGTTGTGATGGATGTAGGCGCCGGTCTTCATGTCGGAACCGCCGGTTCCGGCGATACCGATTGCGGCATTGCCCCAGCCGAAGATCTCACAGTTCTCCACCTCGAGGTTCCGATAAGAGGTGTAGATACCGACATTCGTCGAACCGGATGCGCTGGTGCTCTTCTGTGGCCCTTCAAGGCGGAGACCGGTAATCTTCACATTCTGGCCGCCGATTGTAAACAATCGGGTCCCGCTCGATGTCTGGTAGATCCTGCCGCCATCCGATCCGCCCTGGCCACGGTCGCTGGCAAGGGTGACCCCGCTGCGTATCGTGGTGGTTCGTCCGCTCATGTCGATGTTGGCATTTCCTTCGACCCAGATGACATCTCCGGACTGCGCCGAGCTGAGTGCGCTCACGAGTTTGGCTGTCGTGTCGACGATGAAGTCTGCGTCGCTCCGGCTGACGGTGCTCTTATACCCGTTACCTCCCCCGATCGGGTTTCCAGTAGGGTTGGCATCTGCACCGTAGACATTCTGACCCGGCGTCGGCGTAGGAGTGACGGTCGGCGTCGGTGTCGGTGTCTTTGTAGGCGTCGGCGTAGGGGTGACGGTCGGCGTCGGTGTCGGCGTCGACGTTGGGGCCTTCACCGTCATCGTCTTCTTGAGAGCGTTGTTGTTCTCGTTACTCTCCGCGATTCGGTTCACGTCATCGACCGTCGCGGTGATGGTGTACGTGCCTGCAACCGCCTTCCAGGTCGAGCCGGAGAAACCTCCGTTCGCGGTCACGAGGACCCATGCGCCGGGGGCGATCGATGCAGCGTAAGTGTCAGACCAGACCGCAGAACCAAGATTCCCATCGGCCGTGAAGGCAACGCCATGAATCGTACCCGCAGGCGTCGCACCAGTGCCCTGGTTCTTGATCACGGCCTTCATCGTGATCGTATCGCCGGTCATCGGGTTTGCCGGCTCCCAGGAGATGTCGGTCACCACAAGATCCGGTTTTCCGGAGGGAACTGGTGTAGGGGTTGGGGTTAGTGTAGGAGTCGGGGTTGGTGTAGGATTGGATACCCTGATCCCAGCGGGCTCGGTCAGAACATAAGTTCCTGACTGAAGGAGCACAATGCCGTTACTGATGGCCTTCGCCGCAGACTGGATGACCGTGCTGTCGTCTATCCCTGCAGTTCCGCTACTGATCACCCGACCATTGCTGTCCTCAGCAACGATCTTTGCACCGTTGGTGTACACAACAATATCGTAGGTACCCTGTGATACCTCCTGACTTTGCACGGCCAGTGCCGGTGTCACCATAGCGATCGCCATGCACAGCGCCAGTGCAAGAAATAGGGGTTTCTTCATGTTCATTCTCCTAAATCCCGCATGAGAGGAGCCCATCAGGCATCCTGGCGGGCAGGTGAGGGTAGACCCCTCAGAATTATTTCACTCTACTAACATATATATATGTATGATTTTGAATTCTATTTTTAAACGTCTGATATCGCTATTATTGCGTTATATATCTCCGATTCTTTCCAGATTCATTTATAATAGAGCAATTTTTAGAATAAATATTTATATTACCTCGAATGTATGACTCTGAAACCAGCATTTCCCGTGAACGATTTTCTCGATCTTCTTACCAGGCGCTGTGTACCTCTGGACCGATCAATGTGGCAATTGGAATCCCGGTAGGTATCAGGCAGGTGTAATCTGCCGGTACAGGGTCCCCTCAGGATAATCCGGGGATAGATCCGCAGCCCAAGGGTTACTGTCCAGCAAAACGGAGACGCAAAAGATTGCTCGGATGGAATTCCGGCCTTGACGACGTCAAGATCATATGGTGTCCGTGGAACCGCAGGCACACCGAATGAGAACGGAGGGGCATTTCCACGCTAAGGGGCGTATCCCGGCAAGAATAACGCTTCAGGGATGGGGGGCCCCCTTCACTCCGCCCGCACGGCCGCCCCGTCGTTCCTCGCTCTTGTCGGGATCACCGTCCCCCCGCGGTCGCCGAGCACCTCCTTTGCCGCCCGGGCCACATCCGCCATCCCGGAATCCCCGACGGCATAGACCGTCGGCCCGAACGAGCTCAGGCCCGCCCCGGCTGCGCCGGCCTCGACCATCGCCTCGATGAGCGAGGAGACGACCGGGTGCTGCATCGCGACCTCGACCTTCTTGAACCCGAGGACCTGCGTCCTGTTGATCGCCGACCCAAAGAGGTCGATATCCTGCTCGACCAGGCCCGGGATCATCCGCATGAGCACCTCGTGGCAGAGTTCCCGCACCTCGTGAAGCGGCACCGGGCAGTGCGTGCGGAAGATATCGATCTCCCGCCTCCCGTGCGCCCCGGCATCGATATCGGGGATGGCAAGCAGGATGCGCCAGTCCTCCGGGAACCGGTGCCGGGCGAGAACCGGCGGCGGTGCGACGCCCCGGGATGCCGCCGAAGGACGGAAGTCCTGTTTGCCCCCGGGAGAGCCGAACCGGTGCCCGCCGTCCAGTATGAACCCGCCCTGCGCGAACGCCGCCGTGCCGATACCGGATGTTCCGCCGCGGCCGACGATCCGCGCAAGCTCTGGCACCGGAACATCCCGGTCGTAGAGCCTGCAGAGGGCGGCGGCCGTCGCGAGAGCAACCTGCGTCCCGCTCCCGAGCCCCGCGTGCGGGCGGGCCACGGCATGCACCGTGATGTCCGCGCCGCCGGGGAGACCGAGCCCCTCCTTCACCGCCCGGGCAGCCTCAAGAACCCGGTTGCGGAGAAGTTCATCGCCGCCGTGGACATCGAGCCCCGGCCCTTTGCGCGCATCAAGGAGACACCCGGGCTCGTCGAGAGCAACCCCGACACCGCCGTCCACCCTCCCGGAGGTGCCGTTCATGTCGAGCAGCGTGATGTGGAGCCGGGACGGAGCGTCGACCAGAACCCTGACATCGTCGGCAAACGCCGTGCAGGGGAAGATCTCCTCGATCGCGATCAGCGGTTCTCCGCGGTGGATGATCCGGTACTTCCGCGAGAGCATCGATTCGCACCGGTGGATGTTGAACGTCCGGGCGAGGTCCGTCCCGGCCTGGACGACGCGCGCATCGGTAATCTCCCGGCGGGACTCTATCCGGTGGCGAGAAAGGATCCTCCCTATGGGGATATCCGCCCGCATGAGATCCTGCCTGAACTCCGGGGCAAGCCGCCGCAACGGTGTGCGCGAGACCGCGTAGATGAGGACGTTTCCCGTAACGCTGTCTTTGAGCTCCACGATGCGGTGGTTGACCTCATCGCCGGGTTCGATCGCAAGCGCGGCCGCCGCTTCAGTATCTGCGGCGACGATATCCTGGACGCGGGTGGTGATGCTGACGGAGTGACCGGTCGCCATCTCAAGGAGGTTTGTCACCGAACCGTCGGTCCCGATGAGGACCTTCTGCATCGGGGAGAGCTTTCCTACGCGCTGCTCGATCTCATGGATCTTTGCGCTGATCCTGTCTGCAGTCAGGGGTTCCATGCCAGAATACGGGTACTGTACGCGCAGACTACAAAAAGGTGGTGCCGGAGTCCGACCTGCCGGATCAACACGAGAAGAAGAGGGAGAGGAAGTCCGGAGCCTGCACGAGTCCAAACGACCCCTTTGCAGCATCGCGTTCGGAGAACGCCCGGACACCGTCTCTCCCCTCCCCGAGCATCGCAAACGGCACCGGGTCGGCGGTATGGGTCTTCAGCCGTATCGGCGTCGGGTGGTCGGGGAGGACCGCAACGGCCGTCTCCGGCCGATCCAGGATGATCCCGATCGCCTCGTCGAGCCGTTCGATTGCCCGTACCTTCTCCTCCACGCTCCCCATGTGTCCGGCCTCATCGGGAGCCTCGACGTGCATGTAGACAAAGTCCAGGCGGTCGAGGGCATCGACCGCGTACCGGGCTTTCGCCTCGTAGTCGGTATCGAGGAACCCCGTTGCGCCCGGGACATGGATTACCTCCATCCCGGCAAGGCGGGCGATACCGTTGAGGAGGTCGACGGCGGAGATCATCCCGCCGGAAAGACCGTATTTCTCACGGAAAGGCGCCAGCGACGGTTTTTCCCCGCCGCTCCACGGCCAGATCCCGGTCGCCGGGGCCTTTCCTTCATGCAGACGGCGCCGGTTGACCGGGTGGCCGGCAAAGACCTCCCGGGACCGCTCCATGCAGTCGAGGAGGATGGCGGCATCGCCTCCGCGCGGGAGGTAGTCTCTGACGGCCTGGCCGACGATGTCGTGGGGCGGGGTGGTGACGGCGCCGCGCGCCCCGGGAACCACCATAAGGTTCCGGTAACCGACCCCGGGGTAGACCCTGACGTCTTCGAATGCGGCGTCGAGGTCGCGGAGGAGGCCGGCGCCTTCGGTGCTGGATATGTGCCCGGCGTTGAAGTCCTCCATCACCCCATCGCGGATGGTGACCAGGTTGCACCGGTAAGCCATCTCCCCTTTCCGGAGGTCGACCCCCATACTGGCCGCCTCGAGCGGCCCTCTGCCGGTATACGAGGTACGGGGGTCGTAGCCCAGTACGGAGAGGTTTGCGGTATCGCTCCCGGGCTCAAACCCATCCGGGACAGTCCGGAGCATCCCGCACCGTCCCTCACGGGCGATGCGATCCATATTCGGTATGTCTGCGTACTCGAGGGGTGTCCTGCCCCCCAGTTCGGCAAGCGGTTCATCCGCCATGCCGTCCCCGAGAATGAGGATGTACTTCATGTGAATCATGCGAATCTGCTGTGTAATCTCGATAGTGCTGGTTACTCCAATCCGGTCGCCGGGGCCGGCGACGAACGCCCTGCCGCCGGTCTTGCTACAGGAAGCGCCCGGCTAGGGCCGCGCACCTTCCTTCCCGAGCATGGCGCGGACCGCCGTACGCACGCTCTCTTCTGACGTGGTCCCGCACCGCCAGCCGAGGGCTTTGAGTTTCTCGACCGAGAGCTGCATCTTCGGCACATCGCCGACCCAGCCGCGTGCGCCGCCGGTGAACCGGTACCGGACGCCGGAGAGGCTCATCTCTTCCGCGACGATATCGGCGATCGTGACGACGTCGATCCAGTCCTCAGAGCCGATGTTGAAGGTATTCGCCGGATCGTGCGAATGATCGATCCCGAACTGCACGGCGCGGACGCATTCGCCGACTTCAAGGTACGACTTCGTCTGCCTTCCGTCGCCGAGGATCTCGAGTTCTCCCGGGTTCTCGCGGAGTTTTCGGATGAAGTCGGATATGACGCCGTGACCGCTCCGCTCGCCGATGATGTTTGCGAACCGGTAGACCCACGCCCGCATGCCAAACGAGTGGCAGTACGACGATATGAGCGCCTCGCAGGCAAGTTTCGTCGCGCCGTAGACAGATATGGGTTCGAGCGGCGTATAGGTCTCCGGCGTCGGGATGACCGTGGCCTCGCCGTAGACGGTCGACGTCGAGGTGAAGACCAGTTCCGGCACGTCGTGCGCCCGCATCGCCTCGAGCACCCGGTGCGTGGCAATGACGTTGTTCCTCACCTGTGAGTCCGGGGTTACGGCGCTCTGCCGGACATCAGGGTCTGCGGCGATGTGGTAGACCCGGTCGGCACCCGCAAAGTGCTCCTGCCAGCCGTCGTCGAGCAGGTTCTGCCTGATGAAGGCGACCCGGCCGCCCGCCGCATGCCGCGCGAGGTTCTCTTCCGTGCCCGCGCTGCAGTCATCGATGACCAGGACGTCGTTCCCCTCCGCGACCAGAGCGTCAACGATGTGCGAACCGATAAAACCGGCGCCTCCTGTTACGATACAGAACATTGTAGAGTAATAGCCTTCCCACAGTATAGGATTTACTTATGGGGAGTGCCCCGGGGCAGCCTCGTTCCCGGGTAACCGGAGGTCTCGCCCGCCGGGCACCCCGAATACGACGCGACGATAGTGGAAAAATTTATATCTGCGGGGGATATCAGGGAATAGAGCGGCACTCCTCCGCCGGGAGGGGGATGGTGGCCGCAGAGCCTCGCCTGTAAGGGCACGGCAGGTTGCACCAGGACATATTTTTTCAGGGGTCTCGCCAATATATGGAGAACCATAAGGAGTTGTCCAATTGAGAGAGGTATGCATCCGTAGCAGTACCGGTCCGTTCCCGGCCGCCGGGTCCGGTGGCATCCCGTCGCCGGGATCTGTAGACACCGATCACGGAGCCAGGTTATGAGCAACCCGCGCCCGGATATCCGGGGACACGCCGGGATTTACCTGCGCGGCCTGATGATGGGGGCCTGCGACATCATCCCCGGAGTCTCGGGGGGGACGATTGCCCTCATCACCGGCATCTACGAGCGGCTGGTCGGGGCTATCGGGAGTATCGACCCGGCCTCGCTAAAGCACCTCGCGAGAGGCGACTTCGCATCCTTCCGAAGGGATCTTGAGAGCCTCGATATACCGTTCCTCGTCGTCCTCCTTGCCGGGATCGGCACTTCTTTCCTCCTGATGTCGGGGATCATCCTCTCTCTCCTCGCGAATCATGCGGTAGGGACGTACTCCTTCTTCCTTGGCCTCATCCTCGCCTCGGCGGTCCTCATATTCCTTGAGATCCGTTCCCCTGGTGTGGCGACCCTCGCGTATCTCGCCATCGGGGCGGGTGCCGGCTACCTCCTTGGCGGCCTCGGCAACTTCGACGTCGGCCACTCCCTGCCGGTCCTCTTCCTCACCGGGATGGTGGCGCTCTGTGCCATGATCCTCCCCGGCATATCGGGAGCCTACATGACCCTCGTCCTCAACCAGTACGAGTTCATGCTTGCGGCGCTCCGGGCCCTCTCTCTCCCCGAGATAGTCGCCTACATCGCCGGAGGAGTCACCGGGCTCCTTCTCTTCACCAGGGGCCTCAAATACCTCCTTAAGACCCATCCAGAGGCGATGCTCGCCCTGCTCACCGGGCTGATGCTCGGTTCGGCGCGGATGCTCTGGGAGAAGGGATCTCTTGCCGGGAATATGGTGGCCGGGGGCTCGGTCTTCTTCATTGCCGGCCTCGTCGTCGTCGGGGCAGTCGAGTACCTGAAGAGGCGCTACGCGGGCAGCGGGGCCTGATCCGCGCCCCATCTCCCGCCGCGATCGGAAAGGATACTACCTCCGGAAGGAAGAAGTACAGTATCATGTTCATCGGCATCGATCACGGCACTACCGCGATGCGCTTCTCCACCGGAGTGCAGGAGTTCAAGATCTCCCGCGAAGAAGCCAGAGACTTTTCGGCCTCCGACCTCTCCCGTCTCTCTCCCCTCGAGGAGATCGAGGGCATCGCCGTCTGCTACTCCATGGGCGACGGCATATCCGCCATCACCGATATCAGGAAGGTACCGGATCGGGGCATCGTCTCCCGCGAAGGCGCCGGCAAGCACATCGGCGGCGGCACCCGGGTTTACGATGCGATCAAAGAGAGCGGGCTTCCCGCCGTCGTGATCCCCGGGCTGCACCGCGGCTCCCCGACCGACCCCCGGTTCAAGGCCTACTCCCACCAGGCAAGCCCGGAGAAGATCGGGATCCTGTACGAGGTCGTGCATGACCTCGGGGGCGACGTCGTCGTCTGTGACGCGAGCTCGAACACCGTCACGCTCCTCGTCACCGGCGGCCGGATCACCGGCGCGTTCGATGCCTGCATCTTTGCGCCCGGCACCCGGCACGGCGCCCTCGACGTGGATGCCATCCGCCGGATCGACCGGGGCGAGTCCACGGCAAACGATGCCTTCCTCCACGCGGGCGTGGATAACACGATGCCCCCCGATCTGCGGGTGGAGACGATGGCGATGTTTGCCGCGATGGAGTGCGCCGCAATGCTCCTCATCAACCCCGGTGCCAGGGTCGCCCTTGCCGGCTCCATGGCGCCCGCCATCGCCCCGGGCGTGAAGACACCCCTTGCCCGGGATGTCGCGGTCTACGACGAGTGGTGTGCGGCCCGGGGCCTTGCGCGGATCGCCCGCGACGTCTTCTCGGGGGCGACCGGGGTCCTCGGGCTTATGGTGGATCTCTAACCTCCTCTGGCTCTTGTACCCCATACCATTTAGCCTGCGGGGGTGAAGGGGTGGAGCGAAGAGTCCTCACGCACCCGGAGAACACGTATCAGAAAATATATATGGGACACTGACTGAAAGTGCAATTGCTATTCACGGCACAGTCGTTGCTTATCGGCAACGGCTGTTTGTGTAATCGCAGAGGATCTTGTTCTGGTTATGATCGGAGGATAAACAATATGGAACAGCAGTTTGCGGGGTTTAAGGTCGGAGAAAGAAGGAAGATGATCGACAGGAGGGAGTTTACCAATCTCGATGGAGAGGTAAATTATGTTGCCCTGATGAATAAATTTGACGAAGTCGGTGAGAGACTACTTGAGGAATCAAGACTCTTGAGGCGTCACTGAGGGACTGCTTTTGCGTAAACACCATACTTCGCTTTCCGAATGTGACTACCCCGGCATATGCACTCTGCTCTCCGGTGCAGGCTATTTCCGTGGCTTTTCTGAATATTCGTGCCATTGCGTGAGGAAAAATTCGGTTTACAGCCGGGAGTGGGACCGTGAATATCGCGGTTACTTCAGCCATGAGTGTGAAGGGATCCATATCGGTGGATCGATGCTTAAGGTGGCTCTAGACCGGGCAAGCATCCCACAGGACGAAAAAGAAAAGGTTGTCCGGATAATCGAGCAATTAGAGGATATTTCTATAGATAATTCGATAAGCCGGCTTTCCATCTCAATCAACAATGATAGACTGGGGTATGTCGACCTCACCCCATTCATGCAGGTGTGCGATGCATTCTTAAAACCGCCGCATTGGATGCGTCCCCCAACTTATTACGTCACCTGTGCAAAGCCGTATATCCCGGAGACCACCCTGCGATACAAAAGGGGTGAAATAGACGAGATCAATTGCGCCCCTTATATCAAAGTGAATTCAGTTATAGGCGTCTGCGCACAGTATGCTATGAGAATGGCTCTGATGATTCTGTCACCCAAAGCCCCGACGGTCCCAGAACTCATATCCGAGGCCATAAACACGGCGTTATCCGGGGGCGTTGAGAGAGAACCAGATATAGGGTGGCATCCGGATGAGATCCACCATTTTTTCGAGATAAGTGGTTATGGCGTGTTTAGGTACAGTCGCTCTCAGTTAAGATGCGATAACTGTGGCCACCTTGTTTCTGATATGCGCATGGTTCCCGGCATTGAGAATATATACGCCTATGTAGAATCCGGCCTCCCTGTAATCATCGGCGTCAGAAATACAAAGTATCTCCCGTGGTGGGGAGATGGGGATGAGGCCCATGCTCTGGTTGCAATAGGACATACGCTTGATGGAAACGGGAGGGTTGATGGGATTATCGTCCACGATGAGAGCACGTACCCATATCAGATCCTGAAAGAACCGTTGGCGGGTGGAAAAACACTGGAAGATGTGATCTTTGAGGTAATTGCGCCGGTACCAAGAGAAGTCATGGTTGAATACCAGGTCGCGAGGAGTTTAGCGACGCAATTCTTTGATCTGGATGAAGAGGATATCATCAGGCCGGTTTTAATCGACTCCAACCAGATTAAGAAGTGGTTGGGGGAAGGTACCAGGCGGCGGCACCTTGAAGCGTATGATCTTCCAGCCGTCGTGAAAGAGGACTTCCTGAGCGCGTATATGGATAGATACGTGTGGCTTTTTGAAATGAGGAAGGAGAGGGGTGACAAACGAGAATATGTCGGCGACGTCATTGTCGGGGCGATAAACCCTTCGATTTTAGGCTTTGTCATGCCGGAGCAGAGGATTTACGGTTTCAGAGATGGCTCAAAGGGACCTCATGCAAAACATTTCGACGATGCAGTTTGATGTGCGCTCCATGACCGAAACCAGGTGATTTTTATCGCCCCGGGCGTGAAGACACTCCTCGCCCGCGACGTTGAGGTCTACGACGAGTGGTGTGCGGCCCGCGGCCTTGCGCGGATCGCCCGCGATGTCTTCTCGGGGGCGACCGGGATCCTCGGGCTGACGGTGGACCGGTAGGGGCCGGCCCGGTGATGCTCTCCCCGGAGAGGCGTCTCTTTGGTTTCACACCCTTTATATGCGGCCGGGTCGTACACTGGACTGAAAGAGGAGGAGCCAACAGTATGCAGCTGGAATGCCCCAGTATCGCCGACCTCATGCTCCAGATGGCATCGAGCCTCGAGGATACGGCACGCACCATGGACCAGGGAAATGCGAACCGATTTCTCGACGAGATCCTCAACGCAAAGAGGATCTACCTGGCCGGTGCCGGGCGATCGGGTCTCGTCGCGCGAGCGTTCGCCCAGCGCCTGATGCACCTCGGGTTTGAGAGTTACGTCATCGGCGAGACGATCACGCCGGCGTTCGGGCGCGAGGATGTCCTCATTGCGTTCTCGGGTTCGGGAGAGACCCGATCCGTCGTCGACGCATGCGAGACGGCCCGAGAGATCGGGGGGAAGATCTGCCTCATCACGTCGACTCCCGACTCTCGCATCGGGCACATGGCCGACTGCATCGTCGAGATCGGGAACAATCGGTTCAAAGATGCGAATATTCCAAGCGATTTTGAGATCCGTCAGCTCACCGGACAGTATCGGTCGGTCTCTTCATCCTTCGCCCCCCTCGGGACACTCTTTGAGACCGCGGCGCTGGTCTTTTCTGATGCGATCATATCCGCCCTGATGGAAGTGAAGCATTGCACCGTCGAAGAACTCAGGGACCGCCTCGCAAACGTCCAGTAGACCGGGGTCGGTGTTTCCGGCATCATGGTACCCTGCACCGGCGGGGCCACCTCTTTTATAAGGATCCGCTCTTTCTGCCTCCGATCTTCACGAGATTTATGGGATTTCCGGGCGGGCATGACCACACCGGCGTTTCTGCGCGCATGGGGGCCGGCCGCATCCGGGTGCAGAGGTGTACGTGCCCACAGCGCCGCACGGACCTATCCTCCAATGGTATTTTTCGGCAGGCACGATCCCCGCCCGCCGCAGAACCGGCATTCTATCTTTCGGAGATCGGCTTCGCCAATGGTTGATCTGTTCCGGAAGTAAATGGAAATATATTTCTTTTGATAAAAAGTAAACTAAAATCGTTTACGGGCCGGCGAGCGCCCTCCAGGCGCCCGAAGGGAGCCTGGGATGATTTCATGACACGAACGGCGCATCTGTTCCTGATAATCCTGATACTGGCAGTCGCGCTGCTGCCGGTATCGGCGATGGCAGAGGCGGGGACTACCGAGCTGCGTATCGTGAGGTACGCGAGCGACAACCGAACCGTCCTCGACGAAACGACCGTCGACTACCTCTGGATGAAGGCGAACCTTCCCGTTTACGGGGACGGGAGGACGCATTACTTCCACGAGGGGCCGGTGCTCGAGGAGTACTGGGAGAACGCCCATCCCGGCGAGGAGTACGATCCCTGGGATCCGGCCGAGGACGTGCAGGGGAGCGTGCTGCAGAAAGGCGACCTCGGGGCCGTGATGGGGACCGGTGTTACGGACCTCTGCGCTCTTATCGGCGGGGCGGAGGAGGGGGACCGGATCGCCGTCACCTGCCGCGACGGGTGGCGGAAGACCTTCCCCTACGAGTATATTTACCGCCCCGACCCGCGGCAGGGTCCGCTGGTGATCTGCTGGTTCAACGGGGACGAGGCTCCCGGCGAGAAGCAGGGGGTCGGGTACCCGGACACCACCTACTTGTCGGGGATGCGCATGGCCTTCTTCGCGGACACCTCCTCGAACCCCTGGGGATGGCATATCTTCGGGAACAACGATATGCGGGAGTGCTGGGACGAGGAGTACTGGAATTACGGGGCGCAATACCCCTCGGCTGTCGGAGTCTCGGGGAAATGGGTCAGCGAGATCGGGATCTTCACCGACCGGCTGCCCCCGGTGCCCGTCGCGGAGTTTGAGACGAACGTGACGTCCGGGAGGCTGCCGCTGGCCGTCGCGTTCAACGATACGTCCACCGCCAACCCGAGGACGTGGACCTGGAACTTCGGCGACGGGTCTTCGTCCGCGGAGAAGAACCCGGTCCACGTCTACACCACGGCCGGGGACTACACCGTCACCCTGACGGTTTCAAACGTCGCCGGGACCGCGAGCGTGATCCGGGCCGGCGCCGTCACCGTCGAGAACGCAGTGGTTCCGACCGCGGACTTCGCTGCGAACGCGACATCGGGGGAGGCTCCGCTCGCGGTCGCGTTCACCGATGCCTCCGACGGAAAACCGGCGGAGTGGGAGTGGGACTTCGGCGATGGGGAAGGTGCAACCGGGCCGGCCCCGGTTCACGTCTATTCGTCGCCAGGGACCTACACGGTCGCGCTCACGGCGACGAACCACAAGGGGTCCGATACGATCACGAAGACCGGTGCGATCACCGTCGACGTGCCGGTGCCCGCACCGCCGATAGCGTCGTTTTCCACCGATGTGAGGGCCGGGGATGCTCCGTTCGAGGCCGCGTTCACCGACACCTCGCAGAAGTTTCCGACAACGTGGGCCTGGGATTTCGGGGACGGTGCCTCTTCAGAGGAGCCAAACCCGGTCCATATCTATTCGTCACCGGGGGTCTACACGGTCGCGCTCACGGTGACAAACGACCTCGGCAGCGATATGGTAACGAGACCACAGTTCATCGCGGCGACGGAGAACGGGAAGGCGATCCTCTTCCGCGGGACGGTGCCGCTCGGCGAGGGGACGTTTTCGGTCAAAGCGCCGTCAGGACAGGCCTACACCCCGAACAAGCGCACCCCGATGGGCGCGCTGGATGCCGTGGCAGAGATGCGGGGGTTCACCTACGTGATCGGGGACAAGAAGTACTCGGAGAGCAGGCTCCTCTTCCTCGACGGGGTGGGCGAGTACCTGCTCGAAAAGTCGACCGGGAAGACCTGGGTCTGTTTCCATAACGGCGAGCTGCTCGACGACTACGGCAGGCCCTCGACCGATGCCTTCAACCGGCGGCCGGTCGCGGATGGAGATACGGTGCTCTTCTGGTACGGTGACTACTTCATCTATAGCACGGGGAAGATGGAACCCAGGGGAGGGGGAGTGTGTCTTGACAATACGCTGGCGATCGTCGAGATGACGATCGCGTCGGAGCCCGCGGCAGGTGGGGCGACCGCGGCGCAGGCCGGGGCCGCGAGCACGAGCGCGCCGGCGCCGGAGTCGCCCCCGGGCGTATGGCTCCCCATCCTCGCAATCGGGCTCTTCCTGGTGTTGCGAAGGGTCTGATATCCCTTTTTTACTGGAGAGAGGGGGACTTTGCGGGGTGAGCCGGGGTCCGGATCTACACCACGAGCACCCGTGAGATCCCGCTCGCCTTCGCACCCGGTGTGGTCACCACGCTGCCTGTAAAGCACTTCACCGTAGTTGGGATTGACTATCGGTTTCGCAGTTCTCGCGACACATCAATATTTCCGATAGACGTTACTCCGGTTTCCAATATCGATCACGGTAATAATCATCACATTGCCCTCGAAGACAAGAATGATCCGATACTGTCCCACACGAAAAGAGTACAACGGACTGTTCGGGTGTCCTTTCAGTTTTTTGGCGTACAGGCGAGGGTACGGCTCGTTTGCCAGGGCGCGGAGTTCGTCCTTGATTCGTGTGGCATCGTGGTCCGGGATTTTATTGAGTTTCTGCTCGGCCCCTGGCATGAGGAGGAGCCGCCAGGTCATCAGATGCCTCGTTCCCGCACATAATCTTCAAAGGGGCGACCCCTGATACCGGCCCGCATGTCTGCGATGCTTTCTTCGATCTCCTGCAGTATTTCTTCGCTCAAAGGCTCCGGATCGAAGAACGCGTCCATGATGCGGTTGAGCGTCTCGTCGTAACTCTCCCGAGGATGTGTCTTCAGGGTATCCAGGCGGGACTTGGTCTCGGGTTGGAGCTGGATCGTCGTTGCCATAACTACCCATAGGTTACCATAAAGTATAATGATTTTGTCAGGGTTCCGTTCAGATCATCGAACCAGTCCGAGGATCCACGGCCCATTCCGCCAGCATCGCAGAAGGGTTCACAGATCCGGTTATTTTCGCGGACCCCTCCATCGGTGCCCTGCGTGGGCGGGTTCGGCGGCCTTTTCCTGAAGACGGGGGCGAAACGTCGGCCCGGAGGATCAGCGCCCATTGATTCCGCTGGACTCCGCCGGGTGCCCTTGCGGGACGTCCGCGCGCGCCGGGAGTCCCGGCACCCGCCCGGCGAGTGGGGCTGGTTCCGGTCCTGAGTGGGGCCGGGCCGCGAGCACGAGCACGCCGGCGCCGCAGTCGCCCCCGGGTGTGTGGCTCCCCATCCTCGCAATCGGGCTCTTCCTGGTGTTGCGAAGGATCTGATCTCCTTTTTACCGAAAAACGGGAGACCTTAAGAGGTGAACCGGGCGCCACCCCTTTTACGTGGATTACAAAAATTTTGGACTCTTCGGCGAGCAGTGATCGGGAGAAACAGTCTTTTGCCGACTGTGCCCATGGTGCATCATTTCATCCGGGCGTTGATGCAATCGAAACCGGAAAAACTATGTAAACAATCATGATTTTAATTATATCTCATTAACTTAAAGAGATTGTTTATAGAAAGCATTATACATTCCCGCACCCCATAGCAAAAAACCGGTTGCTATGAAGCTGATTACCGTTGCAGGCCCTCCGTCTTCGGGAAAGACCTCTGTAATTCTCAAAACCATCGCAGCCCTCGGGCTGCCCGAAGGGAGCGTGGGGGTCGTGAAGTTCGACTCGCTCACCTCTTTCGATCACCAGCGTTACGACGAACAACAGATACCCAATCTGACTGCGTTTGCCGGAAAGATCTGCCCGGATCACTTCTTCGTCAGCAATGTCGAAAGGGCGGTCGAATGGGGCACGAAGAAGGGATTATCGGTTCTTATTACAGAAAGCGCAGGCCTCTGCAACCGATGCTCGCCGTACGTGAACGCCATCCTGGCGGTATGCGTCATCGACAATCTCTCCGGCGTCAACACGCCGAGAAAGATCGGGCCGATGCTGAAGTATGCCGATATCGTAGTCGTCACCAAGGGAGATATCGTCTCCCAGGCGGAACGCGAGGTCTTTGCCTTCAACATCCGTGAAGTCAATGCATCGGCAACCGTTCTCTTCGTCAACGGGATCACCGGCCAGGGAGCGTTCATGCTTGCCCGCTACTGTCTGGATGCCCTTGACATCCAGACACTTCGCGACCGCAAACTCCGCTTCACCATGCCTGCCGCCATCTGTTCGTACTGTACCGGCGAGACCCTCATCGGAGAGATGTACCAGATGGGGATGGTCAAAAGAATGGAGTTTGACGACGTATGAAGGCCCTCGATTACGTTGCAGAAGTCTCTGCCGTACCGATCGGCGATATCCTCCACAGATATCCTCTCGCTGTCGATTACCTTGCCAACGTGCGGCTGAGCGGAATTGACGGGACCAAAACACTCCCCGAGATTCTGGAAGAAGTCGATGAGGAGATGCTCGAGGAGTTCGGGCTTGACCGCGAAGAGGTCATATTTCACTTCTGTGCGTTTCTTGAG
>MPOY01000245.1 GCA_001896715.1 Methanoculleus sp. EBM-46 | reverse complement strand
TGGGTTTGTTGGTACCAGAATACTCACAACCGGTTCCCCTCGGTGATGGCGAGCAGGCGCGGGAAGGCATACGTGCTCGCCCTTCGCCCCGCCCCCCTCTGCAATATCTCTACGACGTCGTTTCCCTCCAGATCCTTGAGGATCTTTGCCCCGCTTACCTTCGGGATTGCCGACCGTTCGTAAAATTCGGCCGAGCTGAATATCGGCGCCCCGAAGAGCGCATCTATCGCGGCGATGGCATACTGCGACCGGGTCGCTTCCGGCACCGTCCGCTTCATCTCGTCATACAGGTCGAGGATCGCCTTTGCTTTCTGGCCGTTCGTTCCCGCCTGCTCCTCGATGGCGTGGAGGAAGAACGTTATCCAGCCGTTCCAGTCCCGGTCGCGGGAGACCGCGAGCAGCCGCTCGTAGTAGGCCGGCCGGTTCCGCTCAAGGTAGGCGCTGATGTAGAACATCGGGCTTCCTATCAGCCCCTTCTCGTACATGATCAGCGGCACGAGCATCCGCCCGATACGCCCGTTGCCATCGCAGAACGGGTGGATGAGTTCAAACTGCGCCTTTAAGATGGAGAGCTGGACGAGGATATCCAACTCCCCCTGTTGCAGGTATGCTTCCCAATCTGCGAGCGCCCGGGGGACTTCTTCAGGCGCCGGCGGGACGAAGATCGCGTGCTCGATCCGGGCGTCCCGCCCGATGAAGTTCTGGATCGTGCGGACGCACCCCGGTTCCCGGTCCATCCCCCGGCTGCCGGAAAGGAGGATCCGGTGCAGGTCGCAGATGAGGGCGGTGTCCAGCCGCCGGGCCTTGAGGGCCTCCACCGCAACGTTGAGCGCTTCCCGGTAGTTGATGATCTCCCGGATATCGGCAAGGGCCGCATCGCCGATCGGCTCCCTCGGGTTCGCCTCAAAGCGCAGGACATCCTCAAGCGACGCCTGCGTCCCCTCGATCCGCGAGGAGAGCACCGCCTCCTGGGTCAGGAGCGGAGAGAGCAGGAGGCCGGGGTTTGGTATCGCCTGGAGGATGCCGTCGTACCGGGCGAGGGCGCGGTTTGCCGATGCAATCTGCGGGATATAGCTCTCCCAGTCGATTCCGGCCGGGGCAGGGGTTCCGGGATGTAGGGGGAGACCTTCATGCTGCCCTCTCCCGGCTCGCCATGACCCTGCCGGGACCAGGGAGCCCGGCGACGTGCCGGAGTTCCTTCATATACTACCTGATGGTGTGAAAGGGTATTAACACTGATTATTTGCAATCCCGGCGTCTACCATAGACCCCGCCGGCTCTCCGGGAGCGCTGCCGGTGATCGAGGGGTCGTGATGCCGCCTGTAACACCGCACCGTATCAACCCCCGAGCATACGACTCGATGTGGTCCCGCATCGCAAGGGAGTCCAACCACGCCCGCGGGATCGCAGCCGCCCCGTAGTATGCCCCGGTGGTGTCGGCACCATCGCCGAGGTTCACCGCGAGAAGAGAGCCTT
>MPOY01000343.1 GCA_001896715.1 Methanoculleus sp. EBM-46 | reverse complement strand
CCGGTTCCGTGAATCACGAAGATCATCGGGTGTTTATTCTCACAATAAAGCTCAGGAATGGTTAGCCATCATGAACATACCTGAAACAGCAGAACTCATCGTCCCGATTGCGATCCGGAATGTCTCTATCGTCACCGGCATGGTCGAACAATCGGCAACTATTTTTGGCCTGGACAAAGAGGGCGCCCAGAACCTCGGGCTTGCAGCGGAAGAGGTGTTCAATGTCCTGGCATCTGCCGCAAGGCCTGATGAAAAGATCCGGATCGTCGTCAGACAGGGCGGCTACTATGTGGAAGTTGCATGTTATTTCTCGCGCCATGCAATCCCGATCACCGCGCTGAACATCACCAAAATACCCGATCCTGACGATGAATCGGACATCGAAAACCTCGGCATCATCCTTGCCGCCAAGGTGGTCGACCGGCTCCAGCTGGTCAGGAGCCGTCAGGGAGAGATGGCTCTCCGTTTCACTATCGAGCGACGGTATCCGGAGCAGGCCATCCCTTCCGGGATCCCGCCTGCGGGGCATTATTCGGTCGGGGAGGGAGGGTTCGAAGAGATCAAGCAGTTTGCTTCACGTGTCTCGGGGATGTATGGTGCCAATTCCCCCGGATTCTTCCGGTTCCCGGGAAAGATCGTGGATATGGTGAAGAGCCGGGAGTTCGGTGTTCTCCTGGCCCTTGACGGAAAAGGCAACGTCGGGGGCGGGATGCTGTGGAAATGGGGGGGGAAGATGATCGACTCCTTTGGGCCCTACATCTTTACACCACAACCCGGTCTTGTCGGTGAGATCGTGCAGGGAGTACTGGAAAAAGTGGGCAGGAAGGGTGCAGTCTGCATCGTGAACAGGATGCCGGCCGACGATCTCCTCCGCAATTTCTTTGAGGAACTTGTCGAAAGCTGCCCTGCAAACAGGATCCGGACCACGGCATGCCACCCCCCCCTGTATCGCCAGCTGGAGGAGGATACGGGGTCCGTTGCATATGTCCATCCCGAAGTAGAGATTTTTGTAAAAGAATGCTATGAACGGCTCGTGCTGCCCCGGAGCGTGGTCGCCACGACCCATGCAGGAGAGTTCATCGAGCCTCACGCGGCATTCGGCGTCCAGGTTGATAAAAAACAGAACCTTGCGGTCATTTCAACGATAGTCGCAGGAATCGATGCGGAGGAAGTCCTTGCAGGGTACGTCGCCTCTCTGTACGACGAGGGGATAACGCGGCTCGAGTTCGAGATCGATCTCGGGGACGAGACGACTCCGGTGCTGGTTCCTGCTCTCCATGCCGTGGGATTCATTCCCTGCTATGTCCTGCCCTGGGGGGGTAGAGGGGATATTCTTGTCTTCGAATGCCAGGGACCGCGAGGCTTCTGATATGGCCGGCAGCCTTCCCCCGCTCAACCGGCTCGTCCCGCCATATATCCAGAAGATCGAGGCATATATCCCGAGCAAGCCGGACGATGTCTTAAAAAAAATGTACAACTGCCCGTTCCTGTACCGGATGAACAACAACGAGAACGTGATCGGCCCTCCAGAGAAAGCCATCGAGGCGATCATGGATTTCGATCCGGCGAGAGCGGCAATCTACCCAAGCGGCGACGGCTACCACCTGCGCCACCGGCTCAGTGAAGTTTTCGGCCTCCCGAGCTGTTCGTTCATCATCGGTAACGGTGCAAACGAACTGATTGCATTTGTCATTAAGGCGTTCTGCTGGAAGGGAGATAATATCATCACGTCCAATAAGACGTTTGCCGTTTACGAGTGGACAGCGGAGTTTTCCGGGTTCGAAAGCCGGCTTGTACCGCTCAAAGACAACACCTTCGATGACGAAGGAATCCTGAAACGGATTGATGACAGGACCAGGGTGATCTTCATCTGCAATCCCAACAACCCCACGGGCACGTACTGGAATGAGGCCAGGTTGAGAAGATTCCTGGAACGCGTCGACGGGGAGCAGATCGTTGTTGTTGACGAGGCTTATGCCGAGTTTGTCGAACAACCGGATTTTCCGGAGAGTATGCGTCTCATCCGGGAGTTCCCCAACCTCGTCGTCTTCCGGACGTTCTCAAAGATATACGGACTTGCAGCCCTGCGCATCGGTTATCTTGCCGGGGACAGAAGCGTGGTCGACGTCATCCGCCGCACCTGCGTGGTCTATTCCGTGAACACGCTTGCACAGGAGGCCGCGCTCGCGGCGCTGGGGGACGACGGCACCCATATCGCACGGACACGGAGCCTGATCCGGGCATCGAAGGAATATCTCCTGCCCGAACTGGACCGGATGGACCTCCCGTACATCAGCGGGGAAGGCAATTTCGTCATGATCCGCCTGCCGTTCTCCGATACGCTCGCTTACCGGAGGCTCATGCGGAAAGGATACATGATCCGGACCATGACCGGGTTCCGGTTCCCCAACCATATCCGGGTCACCCTGCACGACGTGCCGGTGATGGAAGGGTTCGTGGATGCACTCAGGAACACGCTTGCCTGACACAACGTGCGGATGCAGTAGACCCATTTCGGTATAGCATGAGATTTAATGATGAATAAGGAATGAAAAAAATGACGACCGAACCAGAATACACGATCGATGATTTCAGGCCGGAGGATGCAGAGGGCGTCGTTGCACTCTACCGCGCCGTGTACGGCGAAAATTACCCGGTTCGCAGCGTATACGATACAGGAGAGATCATCCGGCAGGAAGAGAACCACGAGACCTACCGCATGGTAGCCCGTTCACCGACCGGTGAGATCGTCGGGCATGTTGCTGTTTACCATTCGGTGCCCCCGGCCCCGAACCAGGAGCTGTACGAGGCCGGACAACTCATGGTACGTCCGGATTACCGGCAGACGGCTGTTGCATTCGAGTTGATACATGCCTGTATAAGTGAGCTCCCGCAAAAACACAACATCGGGCTCTGGGGAGAAGCGGTCTGCAACCACCTCTTTACTCAGCAGATGATGGCGCGGGAAAGATTCGTGGAGACCGGGCTTGAGATGGATCTGATGCCGGAATCCTCCTCATTGGCGTCAGGTTAATTTTGAGAGGGGGGTATCTCCCATCTCACTTGTGGCTATTATTCCATAAAGTAGCACTTTATATGCCCATCAGATCACTCATTCCCGCGACCACAACGACTCCACCCTGTCGAGCGACCCACTATCACCCTCTTTCCCGGACGTACCCCTCAATCTCTG
>MPOY01000446.1 GCA_001896715.1 Methanoculleus sp. EBM-46 | reverse complement strand
TCGATCTTCTCGGCGATGCCCCGGCCGACACCGGGTATATCGCCGAGCCGCCCCTCCCGCGCGACGTCGGCGACATCTTCCGGCAGGGTCTCGATCGCCATCGCCGCCCGCCGATAGGCATGCGGTTTGAACCGGACGCCCTTGATATCGAGGAGGTCGGCGACCTCGTGGAGGATCGCCGCGACCTCGAGGTTGGTCATGCCGGGGAGCATCTCCATGCCTTATACCCCCCGCCGGCGGCGGAACATGGCCGCGACCTCTGCGGTCGTCGTCGCCGCTTCAAGGCTCCTGTCGTCCCGCCACCGCACGAACCGCGGGAACCGGAGGGCAAGCCCCCGCCGCCGCTCCGGGTCCCAGTTGCAGGTGTGGACCGGGCTCTCGGTGATCTCAAGCCCCCGCACCTCCGCCACATCTGCCGGCACGAACCAGAAGTCGGGCGCCGCCTGCGGTGTCGCCATCACCCGGGCCGGCTGCCGGTCTACCGTTGCGCCGGCGAACCGCCGGGAGAGGTCGGCGAGATCTGCGTCCGTAAACCCCGTCCCTACGGCGCAGACCGTCTGGAATATATCCTCTTCGGGGTTGTAGGCGGCGCAGAGGATCGAGCCGAACGCCCCGGCCCGCTTCCCGCGCCCGGCGCTGGCGCCGACGACGGCGAGGTCGAGCGTATCGGCGAGATCCGGGGCGTAATCGCTCTTCCACTTGATCCACTGCCATTCCCGCGCTCCCGCGCGGTAGAACGAGTCGTCTGCGCACGATTTGCAGACGATCCCTTCAAGCCCCCGCTCGATGCAGGCGATATAGAACCCCGTGATCGCGTTGAGATCGCCGGTCACGATGCGGTCCGCGGGGGAGATATTCTCGTCAGGGGAGAGGACCGCCTCGAGCGCCGCCCGCCGGTCCGGGTAGCTTCGCCGGAGGTATGATGCGCCGTCCATGTAGAGGAGGTCAAAGGCCCGGTAGGTCGCGGGGATCTCTCTTGCGACCTCTCCGACCCGGTGCTTCCGGCGCCGGCGCATGAGCGTCTGGAAAGGGCGGTACGTTTTGGTCTCGTGGTCGAACGCGACCGCTTCGCCGTCGAGTATCACCGTGCCGGCCGTGACGTGCTCTTGCACGCTTCGGACGATGTCGGGGTACTGGTGGGTGACGTCGGTCATCCGCCGTGAAAACAGGGTGACGTCGTCGCCGTCTTTGTGCGCCTGGACCCGTTCGCCGTCGTACTTCTCCTCGACGGCGATGGCCGGCGAGCCGATCCGTTCCGGGATCTCCGATAGCCGGGCGACCCTCTGGGTGAGCATCGGCCTTACGGGGCGGTGCAGGGTGACGGATATCGCCTCCACGGCCGGGAGGCCTCCACTTTTGAGCGTCCGGGCCACGAGCCCGATGTCGGAGGATATGTTGTAGGCGTGTTCGAGGGGGGCGCGGGCATCCTTCGAGCCCAGGTATGCCTCCGCGAGCGCATCGAGGAGCGTCATATCCCCGGCGCCGAGCCGCATCTTCCCGGTGGCGAGCCGGACGATGGAGCGCCGCTCGGGCGGCGTCGCGGCAGAAAGGAGCGCGGCAAGGGTTTCTACCT
>MPOY01000238.1 GCA_001896715.1 Methanoculleus sp. EBM-46 | reverse complement strand
GTCGCCCATCATGAAGCTGCCTTTTTCTACCAGGACCATCTGTGGTACTATGCTCGAGGGTGTGTAAGATGAAGCGGTAGGCACACTCTGTGTTGTGAACGTCCATACCGGGCCTTCTGTTATAGCTCCCTTAACGTCTTTAGCTACTACCTTCCAATAGTAGGTCGTTCCAGCGGATAGATTGCCCTTGCTCAGTGTCTTTCCACTCTGGCTGGTAGATGCTTTTGCTGTCGGATTACTGCTCGTTCCGAAATATACATCGTATGTGAGTGTATCTCCATCCGGATCACTACAGTCCCAGGATAGAGTCATTGTAAGCGGCTGGTTCATCGCGTTGTTTGAGGGTGACGGGTTTGATGGAGTGTTCGGTGCCCTGTTACTCTGTGTCGTGAACCTCCATACCGGTCCTTCTGTTGTTGCTCCCTTACTGTCTTTCGCTATTACCTTCCAATAGTAAGTGGTGTTATAAGATAGACCACTCTTGCTTATAGCTTTCGAACTACTTCCTGCAGATTCTTTCGTTGTTGGATTACTGCTCGTTCCGAAATATACATCGTATGTTACTGTATCTCCATCCGGATCACTACAGTCCCAGCTCAGTGTTACTGTAATTGGCTGGTTAGTCGCGTTGTTTGAAGGTGACGGGTTTGATGGAGTGTTAGGCGCCCTGTTGCCCTGTGTAGTAAACCTCCATACAGGTCCTTCTGTTGTCGCTCCCTTGCTGTCTTTCGCTACTACTTTCCAATAGTAAGTCGTTCCAATTGAAAGATTGCTTCTATTAAGCGTCTTGCCTGTCTGACCTGCCGATACCCTTGTCGTCGGGTTACTGTTCGTTCCGAAATATACATCATATGTGATTGCATCTCCGTCCGGGTCACTGCACTCCCAGGATAGGGTTAAGTCAGTTTCGTTGTTTGTTGAGTAGTTGTAAGGATCGGGAACAGAAGGCTGATTCGGTGCCCTGTTGCTCTGTGTTGTGAAACTCCATACCGGTCCCTCGATGGTTCCTCCCTTACTGTCCTTAGCCACTACCTTCCAATAGTAGGTTGTTCCGGCAGATAGGTTGCCCTTGCTCAGTGTCTTTCCACTCTGGTTAGTAGATAATTTCGGCGGATTACTGCTCGTTCCGAAATATACATCGTATGTGATTGCATCTCCGTCCGGATCGCTGCAGTCCCAAGATAGTGTTACTGTAAGTGGCTGGTTAGTCGCGTTGTTTGAAGGTGACGGGTTGGATGGTGCGATTGGCGCTTTGTTCTCCTTCGTTGTGAAGCTGTAGACTTTACTGGTAGTCGTCCCCCCGTAGTTGTCACTTGCCTCTACTCTCCAGTAGTATTTCTTCCCCGGTTCTTTGTTGCTTACTTTGTACTCGCTTTGCTTTGTAGTTGTTATGTATGTCGGACTACTAGTTTCCCCAAAGTAAACCCTGTAGCTTATCTCGTCTCCGTCACTATCTTTCCCTGTCCATTTTAGCGTTATGCTTTCTGGCTGGACTCCAGTGCTTCCATTCTCCGGTGATAACAGCGTTATCTCGGGTGCACTGTTCCCTTTTGTCGTAAAAGAATATGTGTCACTGCTTGTCTCTTTTTCCCATTCATTTATTGCAGTCACTCTCCAGCTGTAGGTCTTTCCCCTTTCGTTTGCACTTACAGTGTAAATCTTGTTGGTAGTCGTGTACGTCTTTCCATCGAACTCCACTCTGTATGTGAGGT